>NZ_JBGTCA010000124.1:0-2760 GCF_041749095.1 Aquiflexum sp.
AAACATTTAATCACCCGTGACTTTAGGGAAATCCAGGACTACATTTGTAGGGAACTTGAAATGGGAGATGGAACCGGGTCTTTTCATGAAGACAAATGGGAAAGGGCTGAAGGTGGAGGAGGGCGTACCAGGATTTTTAAAAATGGAAGGATCATCGAAAAAGGCGGGGTGGCGTTTTCCGCCGTAGAGGGCCCGACCCCTGAAAAAATCCTGAAAAAACTCCAACTTGATAAAGCAGATTTTTTTGCCACCGGGGTGTCCATTGTCATCCACCCCTTCAGCCCGATGGTACCGATAATTCACATGAATATCCGATACTTTGAAATGAGCAACGGAATCAGGTGGTTTGGAGGTGGTATTGACCTTACTCCCCATTATGTTGACTTGGAGGATGCAAAATATTTCCACCATGCGGTAAAAAAAACCTGTGACTTACATCATCCCGATTATTACCAGAAGTTCAAAAAATGGGCTGACGATTACTTCTTTATCAAACACCGAAATGAAACAAGAGGAATAGGTGGGATATTTTTCGACCGGCTCGACAGCAAAGACCCTATTGAAATGAACAATATCTTTGAATTCGTCAAATCGATAGGATATCTTTTTCCCAAAGTGTACAGACATTTTATGGCCAAAAACAATACCCTTCCATATTCCGATCCGGAAAAAAAATGGCAATCTCTTCGTCGGGGAAGATATGTGGAGTTCAATTTGGTATGGGATGCGGGAACCAAGTTTGGTTTGGATACCAACGGCCGAACGGAGAGTATTTTGATGAGTATGCCACCAATGGCAAACTGGGAATACATGCATCAGCCTGATGACGGTTCACTGGAAGCCAAAACACTGGAATATCTCAAAAAAGATATTGACTGGGTTAGTTTGTAAAAAAATCAATTGAAACAGAAAGCACAAACAAATGCTGGAAAAAATCGGTCATTGGGATAAGCAGCTTTTTATCTTCTTAAATAGTTTTCATTCGGATGTATTGGATCCGGTTATGTTTCAACTGACCCAAACCTTACCCTGGATTCCATTATACATTTTTCTGGCCTACTTGATATGGAAAATTTATGGTAGAGACAGTTGGTGGGTATTCATTGCCATCGGACTTACTATACTGTTAGCAGACAAAACTACTTCAGCACTCATGAAGCCTTATTTTGAAAGACTGAGACCATGTCAGGATCCCTCGTTGGCAGGTTTGATCCATAATTATGGAAAATGTGGGGGTATGTTTGGCTTTGCATCATCCCATGCTGCCAATAGTTTTGGTATCGCAACAATCATGAGTCTGGCACTTTCGCATAGATATTTTGCAATCAGATGGCTTTTTATTTGGGCCATATTTTTTTCATATACCAGAATTTACTTAGGCGTGCACTATCCCGGAGATGTCTTTGTGGGTGGTTTGGTGGGAATATTCAGCGGACTGATTGCTTTCTATTTATTAAAAGCATTGGATCAAAAAGTCAATAAAAACAAAAACGGGAAGTGATCTTTCGAAAACTTCCCGTTTCATGACCTGGTAATCGTAATTGCCAAACCATGTCAAGCTACAGTTAAAGATTTTCACTCAGTTACCCAAGATCATAACAAATGGTCTAAACTAAACTTTATAAATCTTTCGATTTCAAAGTGCGGATATGTATTTCTGCAGTTACCTGTTTCAGATAAATCCCTAAGGTTTTATCCCTTTATACTTTCACCAAAAGTTCTCAACCAATGTCCGGATTCGTATATCCGATCTTTTATCTCTTACTTGATGAATGTAAATCTAGGTCTTAAAATGCTTCAGGACAAAAATTTGATCGTTTTCTTTTGAACAACTTTCCCACTGATTTTTAGGGTCACAAAACATGGTTATGAACAGGAAAAACAGACTTATGAACAGGTTTATCAACAAATCAGTCAAAAAAAATTTCTCATTGGATTTTTATCAAGGTTATTGATATCCTTTGATCAGTCTTTGGATATATTTTCCGACGATATCAAATTCCAAATTGACCTTATTCCCTATTTTTAACTCATGAAAATTGGTATGTTCATAGGTATAAGGTATGATTGCGACTGTGAATCTTCCGTTTTTCGAATTGAAACAAGTGAGACTTGTACCATTGACTGTGATGGAACCTTTTTCAACTGTAACATTTCCTGAAGAAGGATCAAATGAAAAATCAAAAATCCATGATCCGTCATTTTCGGTAATATTTTCTACGATACCTGTCTGATCCACATGCCCTTGAACGATATGCCCATCAAATCTGCCATTGGCCGGCATACATCTTTCCAAATTCACCTTTCTTCCTTTTGACCATGTTCCGAGATCGGTTTTATTGAGCGTCTCTTCAATGGCTGTAACCCTGTAATATCCATCCCCTATGGCTACTACAGTCAGGCATACGCCATTATGCGAGACAGATTGGTCTATCTTAAGTTGATCGGAAATGGAGGTAGCAATATCAAAATGAACATTGGTACCCTCCTTTTCAGTATTGATGATTGTACCCAAAGTTTCAATTATTCCAGTAAACATTTTTTGAATTCTAATTTTCAATAATTCAGATAATAAGCGGCAAATAGCTTTCAAATTAAGCCAATTTATCCCTTAACTTAGCACGCTGTACAAAAGTTTCTCAATCAGTTTATAAGTCACATGTTGAAATTAGAGGATAGCTACCGTCACAAGGGGCAGCGAAAGGAATTGGTAAAAGTGATCAAAAAGAAAGGCATCAAAGATGAAGCAGTCCTTGAAGC
>NZ_JBGTCA010000125.1:0-7679 GCF_041749095.1 Aquiflexum sp.
CATCAATGTTTGCCTTAAACTTGCCTCAGGTAAATTCTCTCCGGATCTCACTATAGAAAGAATTAAACAGATTAATCCTGATTGCAGAATAATGTTGTGCAAATCTCATATTGGCCCCTTACTGAGAAAAGTTTATTTACACCAAGGATTTGATTGGGTAGTTGATAAATCTGTTCAAATGAAAAAAATCCCTCAGATTCTTGAAGATATTTCAAAAGAAATGAATGTGGAAGAAGTATTGATTGCTTGTTGAAAAAGAATATAATTAATAAGCCCTAGAGTAAAAAGAGTAAGTTGAATCGTTGCGATTATCACCCAGAAATCATCCGATCTTATGCTCTGCCGGAGAAATCACAATTTCTCCGGTTTTTTTAATGAAATTTTTTGATTTTTTCCTGTTCTGCTACAGTCGAAAAATCCCTCGTTAGCCTTTCCGCATAATCATCCAGCAATTCCAGAACTCTGCTATGATTATTCGACCGTACTATCAAACCTGCATGATAATCCAATGGAACCCTGAAAAACACCTCAGGGTCTTCAAAAGATGAAAGATCAGGTTCTTTGAATTTGGAAAGTGTCAGTACAATTCCGGCAAATCCTTTTTTGACTTTTGGGAGCTTATAGTCTTTTTCTTTGCAAATTGCATCTTCGATTTTGGCCCACTCTGTCCAGAGATTGATGTCCGTAGCGGCATCTACCATTTCTGCCAAATGGGCACCACCCACTCTTGAAGAAGTTTCCAAAAAGTAAATCTTCCCATCTTCTTTTCCTTTTATGAATTCAGTATGCGCCGCACCGCTTTTCATACCAAATGCTTTCATCACTTTTTTATTGGCTTCTTTGATGTCCTTTTCATCATCTGAACCATAAGGAACATTGGCGCTTCTGAAAACCCCACCGCCCTGAGAAATTTCCATCGGTGTGGCCAAATATCTGGAAACAGTACAAAACAAAGTCTTTCCTTCCAGATTAAGACTGTCGGCATGATATACATCTCCCGGCCTAAACTGTTCTACAAGATATCTCACCCTGTTATCCCCAAGTTCATGGATATTCTGCCAAAGACTGTTTTTGTCATGAACTTTAATGATTCCGTGTGCAGAAGCTTCAGAGCGGGGTTTCAATACCCATGGCGGAGGGACATTGTCAGCAAAGTGGTTGATTTCATTGTCATTCAATATCGCAGCAAAAGCTGGTACCAAAACCCCCGCATCGTGTGCCCTTATCCTCATGGCCAATTTATCTCTGAAATATCTTCCGGTGGTCTGACCCATTCCCGGAATCCTCAGATTTTCTCTAAGAAAAGTTGCCTTTTCAACATCGTAATCATCTAAGGCTACTATTGCATCGATTTTTGTAGTTTTTATAATGCCGGCCACTCCGAAAAGAAGTTTTTCCATATCCCAGTCAAGATCCTGACCGGGCATATAGAAAACCTCATCTATATACTCAAAAGGCCATGGGCTTTCCCTAAGTTTTTCTGTGGTAATAAGAAAAACCGTATTGCCTGCCTTTTTCAATGAAATTAGAAAGGCACTTCCTTTGAAATAATTGGAAATGCACAAAATGGTTTTGTTATTCTCTTTCATCTGCTTATAATTTTCTTTAAGTGGTCATCCCGTTAGCTATCGGGAGGAATCTTGCATGATTAATAAACATATCTCCGTTTAACGTTTCCCTCATGCTCGATTTCATGGCTTATTTATTTTCCAACAATTTAATTAATAAATGAACACCAAAGGCAGTAGCATTTTTGGTTTTTGCGAATTCCGAATCTCCAAAAGCTGTTCCGGCAATATCAATATGTGCCCAAGATGGATGGTTATCAGTAAAAGCCTGTAGAAATTTAGCGGATGTAATCGCACCTGCAAATGGTTTTCCATGAAAGTTTTTGATGTCAGCAATTTCACTGTCCATTTCGGATTTGTAAGCATCCCATAATGGAAGCGGCCAAACCTTCTCGTTGATGGCCATTCCACTATCTTGTAGCTTCTGTGAAAGCTTGATATCATTTGAAAATAATGCAGCACACTCATAGCCAAAGGTACCCACTGCACTTCCTGTCAAAGTAGCTACATCAATCACTGAGTCCAACTGATGGTTTTTAATGATGTAGGACAAACCATCGGCTAAAATTAACCTGCCTTCAGCATCTGTATCGATGATTTCTATGGTTTTTCCACTGTGGCTCCCGATAATATCAGATGGTAAAAAAGAAAGATTATCTACTGCATTTTCCACACAGGGCACAACCGCAGTCACATTTACGGGCAACTGCAGGTCAGCCATTAGTTGCATGGCACCCAAAACACATGCTGCACCTCCCATGTCACATTTCATGTGGACCATGCCTGAAGTTTTGATATTGAGACCTCCGGTATCAAAAGTCACACCTTTGCCGACAAGACCAATATGTTTGGTCGCTTCTTTGTGGCGGTATTTCATGATGATAAACTGCGGTTCCCTTTGACTCCCTTGGGCCACTGCCAGGAAAGCTTTCAATCCTTCCTTTTCGCTTTTTTTCTTATCGAAAACCTTAACATTGATTCCAAATTGTTTTCCGGTCTTTTTAGCCCATTCAGCCATATATTCCGGGGTTACTTTATTTGGAGGGAGGTCCACCAACTTAAAAGTCTGCAATTGGGCATTGGCAATTTTCAACCCCTTTTCTGCGATTTCTTTGGCAGTTTTTAGCGGTGAGATGATTGATAAAGTTGTGTTATCCCAATTTTTAGGTTCAGTTTCATGATTTTTAAAATGCCCCAATCTATAAGTCCCAAGCGAAAGACCTGATACCGCCGCTTCCAATAAATCGGATTCCATTCCATCTGAAAAAACCAATAGCATTTTCTCATCGATTACCGATTCCTGTTTGGCTGTTAATCTCCTGAATATGTTTTTAACCGTATGGTATTCAGGGTTTTTTCCAAGACCTAATAAAAGATACACCCTTTCATTTTTTTTATCTTCGATGATAAACTGGGAATCTTTTTTACCGGAAAACAGGTTTTTGGATACCTCGATTTGTGTAAATCCCGATGGGAATTTCACAGACTCTTCAACTTCAAAAAAGGGGATAAGAACAAGCCCCTTAAATTTATTGGCAGAATCTAAAATATTTAATTTCATCTTATTTTTTAAGTTATAATAAATTGATTGAAATAAGGAAGGCAACAAAACTTCCGTTTTTTAACTGGATTCTAAAATGGTTTATTTAAATATCCCCTTCTTTGTTGCTAAAAAACAACCACTCTATGGCTTTAGGGAATTCATCACTCCAGTAGGTTTCACTGTGCTTTCCTTCCATATTGAAGCTGAGTTTGACTTTCATCCTTTCCCTGATGGATTCTCTTTTTAAAAGCCGTTTTTTGAATTTCTTGACATGTCGGATCATAGTCTCACTTTCATCCCCACCTGCATAAAGGTAAACCTTTGTATCCATGGGTTCAAAAAAATCCAGAAATGAAAATTTGATTTTTGGAATGACCCATAGGGAAGGGGAGAAGATCATCAGTTTTCCATATACCTCAGGATAAATGAGACCGCTGAAAATACTCACAAGTCCACCCATGGAACTACCTCCAATACCTGTAAATTCCCTTCCAGATTTGGTACGGAAATTTTTGTCCACAAAAGGCTTAAGAGTGTCTGTTATAAATCGGATGTATTTTTTTCCTTCACCTTGTCCGAGAATTGTCTTACCGAAGTTGTATTCCAATAGCCGTTCTTTTTCGGCATGTTCGATGGCAATAATAATGATTTTGCCAATGCCATAATCAGACATGACCGCTAGCTTTTTATCTATTTGCCAATTGCCAAAAGGTGAATTTTCATTGAAGAGATTTTGTGCGTCCTGAAGATAAAGTACCGGATAATGTTCCGTAGAGGTCTCATAATCGTGGGGCAATAGTGCCCAGACCTTTCTGGTTTTATTCAGTTGTGGGATTTCAAATTCTTCAGATATCAAATGGACTTTCGGAAGTTGGCTTGGTCTGAATGGTAGCCAGTTTTTTCGCCATTTTGGAACATGTTCTTTCTGGATTCCGGAAGTTTTTTTACAAAAACGGTTTGGGGTTCTATTTCCATAAAGGTCTATTTCTACCTCAGACCAGTCTCCCTTTGTAAATTTGTAAATCAGTTCAGATGGATAAATAAAATCTTCGGGAAAAGTGAATGCGTAATTTCCCTCAGAAACTTTTTGTAAAAGAAACCTACGATCTTGTGTGGCCCAGTTATTGAAATTTCCCGAGAGAAATACCGGCCTGGCATCATCCTCGTCAGTGGTAAGCAAAATACTTAGACCATCTTTTTTATTCTCTTGTTCTTTATTAATCACAACAGTCTTTTCTTCACATTCCATCCGAGATGAATTCTGTTTATTTTAGTTAAAACGAATCCTGTAAAAGTAATTTTTTGAATCGTCCAAATAAAGAAGATCCATAACTTTTTTGCATTTACCACCTAACAGGTGATAAACGGTTTTCAGGTTCCTGAATCATGATATAGGACTCACCTTCTTTGGCATGACAGGCATTGCATGCAGAAGTCAGAGCCCGAAAGCCTTTGATGAATTCTTCTTTGTCTTTCTTTTGAATCAACTCTTCAATGTGTGGAAGTGTATTTTCCATAAAATCCTCTGCGGACCCGGCCCTTAAAGGTCTTCTCTTCAGGCCATCTTCCATGGCCTCAATGATATGCTCTACCTGATGGTCAGCATAATCCCAATTTTCATCCATCCCTGCCCAATATAACTCGGAATATCTGTAAGAGACTTCAACCATAGTCCGGCTGAATCCGCCAAGTTGATTGGCAATTACATCAAATTTCTCTTCACTGTTACCTTCCAGCCAACCATCCAATCCCACAGCGGTAGATTTATCCTCTGCTTGTGGCTGACAGGAATAAAATATAATTGCAATTGCACAGTATAAATAAGTCTTCTTCATTATAAATCCAGATTATTGATAAGTTGTAATGTATGTACTGCTGCAAGCCCGGCAGTCTCAGATCTCAGCCGGCTTTTCCCCAAAGAACAGGGCAGAAAATAATGTTTAAACGCCAAATCGAGTTCCTGCTGGGAAAAGTCCCCTTCAGGGCCAATAAGAATGATGTAAGCATTATCTTTTTTTGCTTTATCAAATAGATGCCTGTCATTTTCCTCATCGATATAAGCGATAAACCTTTGGTAGGTGTCGAACCTTTTGTCCATCACCAAATCCTTCATCGGTATCACTCCATTTAATTTAGGAACACGGGTTTTGAGACTTTGTTTACAGGCTGAGATAATCTTCTTCTCCAAACGTTCAAGTTTCAGGTTTCCCCTTTCGGAATGTTCGGATTGCATAAAAGTGATTTCATGTACGCCGATTTCTGTAATCTTCTCTATCATCCATTCCATTCTCTCAGCATTCTTGGTTGGACTGATGGCCAAATGGATGTAATAATCATCCTCAGGAATATAATTCCTTTCCTCAATAGAAAGAGTGGCTTTTTTGGGATCAGCTACTGTGATGACGCAGGTGTACAGATAGCCCTTTCCATCTGTGAAATTGACTTTGTCTCCCTGTTTTTTTCTTAATACCTTGATAAGATGCTTTGATTCTTCAAGATCTAACTGAAAGTCTTTGTCCTGTGCAATTTCATGGAAAAAAAGCTGCATATTTTAGGGGATTGATCAACGAAAATACGGAATCCAATTTGAATCGAATAGGAAATCAAAAGAAAAAGCACGATCTCTGAGAGACCGTGCTTTTAATTATTTACCATTAAAATTATTAATCCTTTTAATTTCCGTTGATCAACCTTTGGAAATTTCCATGTTGACGGTAATTCCTTTGATAGTATTGTTTCTCATGACACTGATTACGTGATCAGCATCTTTCTGAGGTACATCCACGAACGAGAAGTTGTCGAAAATATCGATGCCACCTATAGATCTGCCGGGAACACCGGTTTCACCGGCAATTGCTCCGACGATATCATTCGGTCTGATTCGGTCTTTCTTTCCTAAGTTTAAGAAAAGACGGGCCATTCCAGGTTCTCTTACACCTTTTTCTCTTGGACTTCTTTCACTTCTTTCTCCTCTTTCGCTTCTTTCAGGTCGTTCAGATCTTTCACTTCTGTCTCTACCATATCCTCTGGTTCCACCTTCGCTTCTAACGGATCTTTCTCTTCCTCTTCCTGAATCTCTTCCACGTCCAAAGTCCCTTTCTCTTCCACCTTCACTTCTTCTAGAGCCTCTGTCCCTATCTCTTCCAAGATCAAGTTCAAAGTTTTGGTCTTCCATTTCATGAACGGTGTCAGCCAATTGGATTTTCACCAATCCCAAAGCTACTTGTTCGATACAAAGACCTTCAGTCAAAAGTTGACCAATAATATCCTCATAGAAACTGTTATCACCTTCTTTGCTCAATTGTCTATGGACATCTTTCACAAATTGTGTCTTTTTCAGTTCTATAAGATCAGAAACAGAAGGAGGGGACATTTTGGAAATCGAAGTCTTGATAAACTTTTCAAGATCCTTGATCCTGTACATGTCTTTTCTTCCGGTCACAAAGCTGATTGCAGCACCGGATTTACCGGCCCTACCGGTTCTACCGATTCTGTGTACATAATTTTCTTCGTCCAAAGGAAGGTCAAAGTTGAAAACAACCTCGACATCATCCACATCGATACCTCTGGCAGCCACATCAGTAGCAACCATTACCGAGCAATGACCTTTTCTGAACTTGTTCATTACCTTGGTCCGCTGTGCCTGAGAGAGATCTCCGTGCAATGCTTCTGCCTGTATGCCTCTTGCAATCAATTCCTCCGTAACCTCATCGGTTACTCTTTTGGTATTACAGAATACCAAACTTAAGTTAAATTGATTCAGGTTCATCAACCTGGTCATCAATTCGATTTTTAATGATGGTTTTACTTCGTAATATACCTGTGATATATTTTCTACCGTCAATTCCTTCCTCAACACTTTTACGTGTGCAGGATTGTTCTGGAATTTCCTGGTCAAGTCCAAAATCGGTTTCGGCATTGTTGCTGAGAAAAAGACAGTCTGTCTTTCTTCAGGACATTCTTTGAGGATATTTTCAATATCTTCTCTGAAGCCCATATCCAGCATTTCGTCAGCCTCATCCAATATGATGATACTTACCATATCAAGCTTTAATGTACCTCTGTCCATGTGATCCATGATTCTGCCAGGAGTACCTACTACAATCTGAACACCCTTTCTTAAGCTTTTGATCTGTCTGTCAATCGCTTCACCTCCATAAATACAGGTTGAGGAAAGACCTCTTTTGTATTTTGAAAGTTTTACGATTTCACCTTCTACCTGTACCGCCAATTCACGGGTTGGGCAAAGGATCAGAGCTTGTGGCTTATTAATAGATGTATCTACCTGATCGATGATCGGAATACCAAACGCAGCAGTTTTACCAGTGCCCGTTTGGGCCTGACCGATGACATCTCGTCCTTCCAATAAAAGGGGTATAGATTGTGATTGAATTGTGGAAGGTTGGGTATATCCCATATCTTCCACAGCCCTTAAGATTTCCGCTGAAATCCCAAGGTCTGAGAATGTTAATTCTTTTTCCATGATGTTTCCTTACTTCTTCAAACCATGATCTCCTAGAAGTACCCTAAATCAAGCGACAGTAAGGAAACCCACGGTATGAAAAATG
>NZ_JBGTCA010000126.1:0-8058 GCF_041749095.1 Aquiflexum sp.
TACCCGATCATTTCACTTGATATTTTCGGAACCATAGCAGGATTGATTGGTACAAAAACCAAGCACGAATTGGATGGAGTCAATTTGATTCCATACCTGACAGGTGAAAATCAAAATGCACCACATGAGGCCTTGTATTGGAGGAATTTCAATGCTGATAGATTTGCAATCCGAACACTTCACGACAAAATGATTTCTGATCCCAAACAGCAATTCTTGTTTGATATCAAAAACGATATTTCTGAAAAGCGGAATCTTGCCAGTGAAAATAAAGCGCAGCTTGACGGTTTAGCAAATAAAATCAATGCATGGAAAAGTATGTTAAAAGATCCTCTATTTATGGGGTTGTTGGAAGATGAAGCTTATTCCAAGCTTCACCCTGATCGGTATGGAAGAAAAACCAATCAGTAAATTTTCACAAAAAAGCTATTATTTGATGAATGATATAAATTTCAAATTCCTAATAATTTTCCTGATTTTCTTGGGATACAATGCCGAGGCAAAGGATTATTATTTTCACCCAAAAATCGGAAATGATAGCGCCAATGGAACCTCATTTAAATCGCCTTTCAAATCATTGGTGAAAATTAGTGACTTGGCCCTTGAACCAGGGGATAGAATCCTTTTAGCTGCAGGGGAAGTTTTCCATGAAACATTAATCCTGGATCATGTTCAAGGGAGTTTCGAAAATCCTATCCTTATAGATTCCTATCAAAATGACGGTTCAGATATTAAAGGAAAAACCATAATAGATGCTAGGGGTCTCCTCAATGGCCTTTTGATTACCAACTCTAACTATATCATCATCAAGAACCTGGACATCACAGCCAATGGTCCAGCTGACGATTCAGGTGATGGAGAGATGCGGGTTGGCGTTTTAATTTTCGGGAAAGGAAATGAAAGGATTACAAATATCCATTTGGAGGATCTTTACATCCATGATATTTTCTATGAAAAAGAAGGTGTAGGAAGGTCGGAAGCAGAAGTAAGATCTGCTAATGGAACGCAAAAATACGGTTGGGGAATACGCCTGATTGCCGATGACAATGCCGAAATAGAAAATATTTGGATCAGCAATTCATCAATTGAAAATGTCAGCCATACAGGAATCAAACTTACTGGTACACAAAGACAAAATATCAGAAATGTCCGAATTCTCGACAATAAGGTATACCGAACAGGTGGTCCTGGTATTCAGATGTCCGGGGTGAAATTTGTACATGTCAAGGGAAATGAAGTCAGCCACTCAGGAAGTACTGATGATTCCCGAAAGTGGGGCAGGGGTTCTGGTCTTTGGACTTGGTCCGCATCCCATGTCATGATTGAGCATAATAGTTTTATGCATGCCAACGGCCCCGGAGATTCGGCAGGTGCTCATATAGACTTCAACTGTGATAATGTTATTCTGCAGTACAACTTCAGTGCTGAGAATGCAGGTGGTTTTTGTGAGATTCTCGGGAATAATTACAACTGTGCCTATCGCTACAATATCAGTGTCAATGATGGACATAGGGTAAAAGGAGAAAACGGTGCATTTCAGGAAGGAAAGGTTTTCTGGTTGAGTGGGTTCCAAGGTGGTCAAAGAGAAAGAAAAGGCCCTGTCAACTCCTACTTTTACAACAATACTATTTACGTCAAAGCTGGTCAGGTATCTAAAATTGCTATTGATAATCGCTCAAAGGGGGTATTAATTGTCAATAACATTTTCCATTTGGAAGGCCCTGTGGAGATGGTGATAGGAGATCAATACAAAGCGGATGAATCATCAAGTGATAATATGGAAAGAGTACTATTTGAAAATAACCTGTTTTTGAATGGATCGAATTGGCCAAAAGATGCTATGATTCATGATGCGTCTCCGCTTTATGGATCGGCACAGTTCCAAAATCCCGGCGGGATGAAACCTGAAGATTACATCCCGGCCAATTGGGAATTACTTCAAAATGGGAAAGCGGTTCAACCCTTACCTGATGACGAGTTTGGTCTGATTCAAGGGTTTAAAATGAAGACGGATTTTTTAGGAAATTCAATTTCTAAAACCCCGGGCATTGGAGCTATTTATATGAAATATCGGGATTTTCAACCAGGTCAGCTTTGGGAGGATGATCTCGGCGAACATATCAATGCCCACGGAGGAGGGTTCTTGATCCATGAGGACACTTACTATTGGTTCGGAGAACATAAAACCGAAGGTACGGAAGGGAATAAAGCACAAGTAGGTGTTGGGGTGTATTCATCCAATGATCTTTTCAATTGGAAAAATGAGGGTATTGCACTAAAAGTGCACGATGATCCAAATTCCCTTTTGGTAAAAGGATGTATCATTGAGCGACCTAAAGTGATCTACAATGAAAAGGCCAAGAAGTTTGTCATGTGGTTTCATCACGAACTCAAGGATAGGGGTTATGAGGCTGCAATGACCGGTTTGGCAGTAAGTGACCATGTTACAGGTCCTTACACATACATTAAAAGTGTCAATCCCCATGCAGGAATATGGCCATCAAATTATCCGGATAGCCTAAAATCTTTACCTGTTGATCTTGACAAATATGAAAGGCCTTCTGAGGAATGGAAAGAAGCTGTTGTCAATGGGGTCTTTTTGAGAAGGGATTTTGAAAAAGGTCAGATGGCAAGGGATATGACACTCTTTGTGGATGATGACGGGAAAGCCTATCATTTTCATTCTTCCGAAAACAATCAGACACTTCATGTGGCAGAGTTGACTGAGGATTATATGGATTTTTCAGGGAATTATACCAGGGTATTACCGGGCCAACAAAACGAAGCGCCTGCTATTTTCAAAAAAGACGGAAAATATTACATGTTTTCTTCCGGTCTGACCGGTTGGAAACCCAATCCGGGAAAGTCCGCAGTAGCGGACCATCCCATGGGACCTTGGACTCCTTTGGGAAATATGGTGAGAGGAACAGAAGACGAAATGAAGACCACCTTCCGGTCACAGAGCACTGCGGCGATACCTGTCATCGGAAAGAAGGATGCATTTATCTATGTAGGTGACAGGTGGGAACCGGAAAACCCAATCGATGGCCGATATGTCTGGCTTCCTGTGGAATTTGAAGACGAAAGACCCGTATTGAGATGGAGAGATAATTGGGATTTATCATTTTTTGACAACTAAGGAAAAACACCATGAAATTGAAAGTTGCTATATCATTCCTTATTTTTTTATCTTTTTCCATCTTGAATATCAGTTTGGGTCAGTCAGAACAAAAACCCAATATCATACTTATTTTGGCGGATGACCTTGGCTTCGCAGATTTGAGTCTGAATGGGAGTTTACAGATCAATACACCGAATATTGATGCCTTGGCCGCAGAAGGTATTAACTTCACACAAGCCTATGTGTCGGCTCCCGTGTGCAGTCCATCTAGGGCAGGGTTGTTGACCGGTAAAAATCAGGTCAGATTTGGCTATGACAATAACCTGACTGATAATACTTTGGGATTCGATCCGGAATATGCAGGCCTGCCGATAGGGGAAAAGACCATTGCCGATAGATTGAAGGAAGCGGGATATGTATCCGGATTAATTGGTAAATGGCATTTGGGATCAAAAAAACAATTTCACCCTTTGAACCGTGGTTTTGATGAATTTTGGGGATATGTGGGTGGAGGACATCATTATTTTAAATCCGAGGAAAATGGACAAGGCTATTTGGCTCCAATAGAAAGTAATTACAAAACTCCTCAGGAAATCACCTATCTCACGGACGACAAAGGTGATGAATGTGTAGAATTTATCAGAAGGCATAAAAATCAACCATTCTTCCTGTATGCGTCATTCAATGCTCCTCATGCCCCAATGCATGCCACAGCAGAGGATTTAGCTTTATTCTCCCATATTTCAGATGAAAAAAGAAGAATCTACCTTGCCATGGTCCACCGTTTGGATATCAATGTTGGACGGATCTCGAATACTTTAGAAGAAGAAGGATTGGAAGAGAATACCATCATTGTTTTTCTAAGCGACAATGGCGGGCCTGTTGATCAAAATGCTTCCAACAATGCACCATTCAATGGTCAAAAAGGGATTTTGCTGGAGGGTGGCATTCGTGTCCCTTTTATTATGAAATGGAAAGGTTCTCTCCCGTCAGGTGAATCTTATACCCATCCTATAATTGCACTTGACCTGATGCCGACCTTTATGGGTTTGGCTGGGATTGATCTACAGGAATCAGATCATTTTGATGGTGTGAACTTGTTTCCTTTCTTGACCAAAGAAAAGGAAGGAAAACCTCACGAATCCTTTAAATGGAGATTTACTATCAGTGCGGGGATATTTGAAGACAATTGGAAACTGATCCGGTTGCCTGATAGACTCCCGATGTTATTTGACCTTGAAAAAGACATCTCAGAGCAAAACGATGTGGCGCTGGAAAATATAGAAGTGACCAAAAGACTTTTGAAAAAACTGGGAGATTGGGATTTATCACTTCCCCATCCTTTATTTCTGGAAGGTGCCGAGTGGAAGGATAGGCAAAGGGACTTGTACGATATACATTACGAAATCACTCAACCTCAAAACAAATAAAAAGAAGACCGAAGACGGAAGACGTAAGTAAACTTGTTTCATTACGAAAATTCATAAAAACTAATAATAAACCCATTTAAAAACTGAACTATGATGAGAAACTTTAGATATATAAATTGTTTGGCAGTCATTCTTTTTTGGACGAGCTGCCAAAGAAATGAAAGCTCTCATGATACCGAAGCAAAGCTTCCCAATATTGTCATCATCTATATGGATGATTTGGGATATGGTGAATTGAGTGCTTATGGTGCTACCGAATTGCAGACACCAAATATGGACAGATTGGCCAATGAGGGGATGAAATTCACAAATGCTTATGCTACCTCTGCTACCTGTACACCCAGCAGGTATGCTTTGCTAACGGGTGTTTATCCCTGGAGAAATGAAAATGCCAAGATATTAGCGGGAACAGCCCCTCTATTGATAGATGTAGATCAGATGACAATTCCAAGAATGCTGAAGACAAAGGGCTATCATACCAGTATCGTTGGTAAATGGCATTTGGGTCTAGGTGATGGAAATGTGGATTGGAATCAGAGAGTTTCGCCTGGACCTAATGAAGTTGGTTTTGATTATGCTTATATCATGGCGGCGACCCAAGATAGGGTACCCACTGTTTATATTGAAGATGGTCATGTAGTGGTTCTTGAGGCAGATGATCCGATTTTAGTGGACTATGAAAACAACTTTGAAGGCGAACCTACCGGAAAAGACAATCCTGAGATGCTCAAAATGATTTGGCACCATGGACATAACAACAGTATTGTCAATGGAATACCGAGGATTGGTTTTATGAAAGGTGGGGAAAATGCCAAGTGGATTGATGAAGATATGGCAGATGAATTTCTTGTAAAGGCGCAAGATTATGTTAGGGGAAGGAAGAATGAGACAGATCCGTTTTTCTTGTATTACGCATTACAGCAGCCACATGTACCAAGAACTCCACATCCTAGGTTTGTGGGTACTTCAGGAATGGGGCCGAGAGGAGATGTGATTTTGGAGGCAGATTGGTGTATTGGAGAATTTATGAAAACCTTGGAAGAAGAGGGATTATTGGAAAATACCTTGGTAATTTTTTCATCTGATAATGGGCCGGTATTGAATGATGGATACAATGATGATGCTGTAGAAAAACTTGGAGATCATAAACCTTGGGGCCCATTTAGGGGAGGAAAGTACAGTCTTTTTGAAGCTGGTACAAGAATGCCCTTTGTGACCTATTGGAAAGGAACTATTCAACCGGGTGTATCTGACGCTTTGGTTTCCCAACTGGATTTACTCAATTCATTTTCAACTTTGGTCGGCAGCGATATCAAAACAGAAGATAGTATGGATATTCTGAATGTATTGTTAGGAAAATCAACAGATGGAAGGGAAGAAGTAATCTTGGAAGCGACTACGAGAACTGCACTTAGAAGTGGGGATTACATCATGATTCCGCCGTATGATGGACCTGCTGTCAATACATTTGTCAATATTGAATTGGGAAATGATTCCGAATATCAGTTATATAATATAGCTCAAGATCCAGGTCAGCAGAATAATTTAGCTGAAGAAGAATCAGACGTCCTGAAAAAGTTAATAGCAAGATTTGAGGAATTGAGAGGAAGCGGATATGGAAAAATTGAGCAATTGGAATTGAAATGATTGATTGGGTTTATTGAATTTATTAAGCCTGGGGGATTTTTCCTCAGGTTTTTTTATTTATTCCTGATAAAATCCGGTGGATTTGAGATTTTTTTTTCATGAAATTTCCAACACCGGCAGGTGTTGAATTATAGTAAACTTTCATTTTTACCATTCTGTTAATCAAAAACCCTAAATGAACTCGAAAATCCTGTAGGTTATTCAAATTGGACTTTTTACCCCTATGGATTGAATGATTTGACCTAAGTAAATGGCTTATTTGAAAGTACTTTAGACGCAGATTAAAGTATGATATTAACAATAAAGCCAAATTAACAATGAAACAATTTTACAAAATCAACTTGTTGACATTCTTCCTGATTATAACAGGAATAGTTTACTCACCCCATGTATGGGGATTTCAGGAAAATGAAAATCCCTGCAATAATTCTTCACGCTATTTGTATTGGGTAGGAGATGTGGATAATGATTTCTTCAATGAATTGAATTGGAGGGAAACTAATCAAAAACCCGCATCACCATCTCCCGGAGGATTAGATGGGACTCCTGGAATTTCTGCAAAACCGGAATGTTTACCGGGTGCCAATAAGAACCCAAATACCATCTGCTTGAATGACCATGACCCTGAGAATGATAAAACGCCAAAATCAGGAGTTTTAACTCCTGGTCAACCTTTATCTTTGAACCTATACATAGAAGGTTCGGAAGTTTTTGCAAATGGGGAGATTGTTTTTGGATGTGCAGATTTTGGACTGACACTTTCAGGCGCTAAACTGGAATCTGATTATGCCATTTCTCAAGGTATTATTTCCTTGGATAATGAGAGTACCTTGAAAATATCCTCTACTGAAGTACCTCTAGCTGTAAAGTTTGACTTTTTGGATGCAGCTTCATGGATATATTGGAATGGAATCACTCCTGATGTTTTTGGCAATTCCTTGGACAGTCAAATTAAAATCAGTGGACTGGAAACAACTATTGGCTCAGGATACAGGGTCAATCAGTATTATCAAACAGGCTCTTTGATCAGACCTATAGATAGCAATTACACTGCATTGACAATCTTTTCTGATACTGATTTTGGTGGTACTCAGGGGGAATTAAATGAATTGACGATTTACAAAGGAGCTGAAATTCCTAACGGAATGAATAACGCAGCACGCTCTTTTGTATTGAAAAAAGGCTATATGGCCACTTTTGCAGTAAATGAAAATGGAACAAGTAAAGGCAAAGTATATATAGCATCAGAAGAGGACATGTATGTGGATGCACTCCCTGAGGCACTTCAGGGAAATGTTAGTTTTATCCGTGTAGTTCCTTGGAATTGGGTCACCAAAAAAGGTACTGGTGGTTTTATTGACCGATTGGATGCGGGATGGTATTACAACTGGGGACTGGGAAATACATCAAGACCTAACTATGAATATGTCCCAATGGCCTGGGGAGCCGGCGGTGCTTCTCCTGCCAATGTGAACAGTGTAGCCAATAGAGGTAATGTAACCCATTTCCTTGGCTTCAATGAATCCGATAACTGTAGCGGTGAGTCAGGACAATTCAACAACCTTTGTCAGCCTGATGTAGCAGTAGCTTACTTTGAAGGTTTGATGGCATCAGGCCTCAGAATCGGTAGTCCTGCACCAAGGGAAAATGGTCCTACGGGCTGGTTGAGAGAGTTTTATGAAATTGCCAAAGCCCGAGATGTAAGATTCGATTATGTAGCAGTCCATTGGTATGATTGGGGTTCAGGCCCTGCGAATAGCCCAAATGCCGATCCACAAGTTATTTTCAATAGATTCAAGGCTTACTTGGAAAATGTATATAGCATCTACCAAATGCCAATTTGGATTACAGAATTTAATG
>NZ_JBGTCA010000127.1:0-8018 GCF_041749095.1 Aquiflexum sp.
TATTTGAGAAAATATTTTCTACAGTTTCCACTAGATCTGACCCATCCCAATTTATTGGGAGGTAAGTTATGTTTTCTTGAAATATGTTAGGGTAAGTATTTAAATGATCCATATTAGGCTTAACTAATAAAGCTCCATTTAAGACTGCTTCGAAATCTCTAAAGCATACCTCTCCCCATCCGAAAGGACTGATCAGAGCCTGAACTTTTTTTACTTCATCATTATAATCTTTGAGTGGTATTCTTCCTTTCAAAAACATGGGGTTATCGTTGATGCTCTCCAGAAATATTTTCCTTTGGTAACCGATTGATGGTCTGTAACCTTTGTAAGCAAATCTTGCTTGGCATTTTTCAATTTGAGGATTTGGAATACCATTTTTAAAATAATCTGTTTTTGGCATAAGGCCTAATGTGATTCCTCCGAAGTACTTATAAAGTAATTTGGCTATTTCATTTCTTGTTTTGGACAGCGGATAGTATCCAAAACCAATATTCCATGCCAATTTGATTTTATTTAATTCATTTACATCTTCCAATTTTGGATAAGGTGTAATCGATGGAGATGATTCGAGAGAATACTTTTTACTATAGTAATCGGTAAATAATCTATTGCCTGCAAACTCAATTTGGTAATTAGTTTTGTCGGTATAAATACTTCTTTTGTATAAAATATCTATGAATGGGAGAACCTCAAATAGTTGAGATTCAGGACTGGCATTATCTTCAAAAAAAGCAACTTTTCGATATTTCTTTCTTAGCTTTTTAAATATTTCGATTTTATTTACATTTTTAAACCAATAATCCTGACCACCAACAATCAATAAAGTATCATTTGTGTCTTTTTCAATAATGTAATTTAAATTTGATGTGAATTTAAAGTTATTTTTAAATTTGGAATGATATATGGGATATAGGCTATATAATAATGTTATTCTTGATGGCGTAAGGAATAAAGTAATCTTTGGTTTTGGCATCCTTTGATAGTTTAATTTTGGTGAAATTAATTATTTTTTTTTACTGACATCTGACTACATTAAAAATTAAGGAATTTTAGCTGAGTTTATTGAATCCAGGGGAATATTTTACCAAACGAAATAGTACTACTTCAATATCCAATATTTAAAACAAATATTTATTTTCAGTGTAGAAATTAGTTCAATTTATTTCCTACAAAATAAGGTTATAATCTGTTTCATTTAGATGATAAAAATCATCTAATAGTTAATTATAATTCATTTTTTATAACTTATATATCATTTTTTTGTATTTATAAATAAAATAAATATATTTGAATTAAGATTATCTATCTGTAAAGCCAATCTGCAAATTGAACATATTTCGTATGTTTCAACAAGCAATATTTTTAACCAATTCAAATATATAAAATGAGAAATCCTATCCTCTTTGGTAAGAAAATACAAGTCATATTTTCCATACTGACATTTCTCCTCTCGTTTCAGGTTCTTTTTGGGCAAAGTGTTCAGTTCGACCTAACCACTTTGAATTTTAATGGGTTTGCTTCTCCTTCCCAAGGGACAGCCTTAAAATTCGGCCCGGACAACAAGCTTTATCTGGCCCAATTAAACGGCCTGATCCGGGTTTATACTATTGAAAGCTCGGGGCACAACAGTTATTCTGTAACAGCTTTACAGACCATTTCGCACGTGAGGTCAATCCCTAACCACGATGATATCGGTACTCCTGCATGGGATGGTAGATCTAATAGACAGATTACCGGAATTGAGGTAGTGGGTACAGCTGAAAACCCCATTATCTATGTGGGATCCAGTGATCCTAAATGGGGAGGCCCTTCTGGAGATAAGGTTTTGGATACCAACTCGGGAATTATTACCAAATTGACTTGGACTGGGACAGCATGGGATGTTGTGGACCTAGTGAGAGGTCTTCCCCGCTCAGAAGAAAACCATTCCACCAATGCAGTAAAACACACCTTGATCAACAATAAACCTTTTCTTTTAGTCGCAAGTGGGGGATTTACCAATGCCGGAGCACCCAGCACCAATTTTACATGGGTTACAGAATATGCCCTTTCGGCAGCCATATTGAGTGTTGATTTGGATGCCATTGAGGCATTACCTACCAAAACAGACCCTAATTCCGGAAGAAAATATAAATATGATATCCCCACCCTCGATGATCCATCAAGGCCCAATGTCAATGGGATCTATAACCCAAACCAACCAGGATATGACGGGATTGATGTTGGAGACCCCTTTGGTGGTAATGATGGCCTAAATATGGCCATGCTCGTAGCAGGTGGTCCTGTTCAGATTTTTTCACCTGGATATAGAAACGCCTATGATTTTGTAGTGACCGAAGCTGGAAAGGTGTTTGTCACTGATAACGGTCCTAATGCCAGTTGGGGAGGGCTTCCAGAAAACGAAGGTAATGCAAACACTGTTTCGAACAATTATTTAACTGGAGAACCGGGTACAAGTAGTACGAGAAAATCTTCAAGTGGTGAATATGTAACCAATAAGGATAGGCTTTTGATGATTACCAATAATATAAACAATTACCAGCCAGGATCATTTTATGGTGGACATCCAGCGCCAATCAGAGCAAATCCTGGAAACCCTTATACAGCTGGTGCCACTTTTCCATTCAATCCGGGCGGTGCAGGCCTGTATACCAAATCAATTGGGGATGAATATAATGGGACCACTTTAAAACCTTTATATACCCAAAATGAAATTTTCAGGACACAAATTTTGCAACCTATCGCCCCAGGAAGTCCTGGGTTTGACCAATACGCCCAGACTTCATTGCCTGCAAACTGGCCCCCAGTTCCCTTAAATTTAAGGAACCTAAACGAGGCTGATTACAGGGACCCTTTTCTGGGAAATTTGAATGGACCGCAACTGGAAATTGTTACCATGTGGAAAATAAACAGCAATGGATTGGATGAATACAAGGCATCCAACTTCGGTGGTGTACTAAAGGGTTCCTTAATTGCTGGAAGAAACAGTGGCTATTTGCATTTGGTAAGGCTGAATCAAGATGGTTCTTTACTTTCATTGGAAGAGGATAAATGGAACCTGAATGGCGGGAATTCTTTAGGAGTTAATTGTCAAGGGGATAATGAGATTTTTCCCGGAACCATTTGGGTAGCAACATATAATAATATTGTACATATTCTGACTCCGTCCAACAATCCATTTTGTCCCTCTCCAAACGACCCGTTTTTTGATCCGGATGCAGATTATGATAATGACGGATATACCAACCAAGATGAAATCGACAATGGCACTGATTATTGCTCAGGAGCATCAAGGCCCAATGATTTTGATGGGGATTTTGTCTCTGACCTGAATGACCTAGATGATGATGGCGATGGTATTCTTGATGCCTTAGATCCTTTCCAACTAGGCTCCCCTACCGATCTTCCCATCGATAATGAGCTGTTCTCCGATAAAACTGATGACTTGGGAAGGCCATTCGGTTACAGGGGATTGGGACTGACCGGCCTGATGAACAATGGAGCACCAAATCCAAATTGGATGAATTGGTTGGATAAATTGGATGAGGGGCCTCTTCCAAACGACATATATGGGGGAGCTGCAGGTGCCATTCAAATAGCCCTTACAGGAGGGACTGCCAACGGAAGCGCAAACAACCAGGAAAAAGGATTTCAGTTCGGAGTAAATGTTGGAGTGGAGACAGGAGAATTTTTGATAACCGGGGCGTTGTTAGGCTTCCAAGGATCCCAAATGTTTTATGATATTGATCATAATGGGGAATTGGGAATCCAAATGGGTGATGGCACCCAAAGTAATTTTCTAAAACTGGTTTTTACAAAAACAGGAATTTTAGCGGGTATGGAAATCAATGATATTCCTGACCCCAACCCGTTGGTTCTGCCATTGGCTGTGGGCGACAGGCCATTAAGTTCTGAAACTGTGGAATTTATGTTTAGGGTAAATCCTATCAATGGCAATGTTATTCCACAGATAAAAATAGGCCAAAGACCAATAATGAGCTTAGGCACCAAAACACTGACAGGGAAAATCCTGGAGGCTGTTCAGAATTTCTCTAAACCCCTCGCAATAGGTGTTATAGGAACTTCAGGAAATCAAGGTGTGGAATTTCTGGCAACTTATGACTACTTCAGGGTTTTTGGAGAAAGGCCCTTTATCACAAATCCTTTGGTTGACATATCAAGACAAGTTGGATCACCTTCCAAAGAAATTGACCTATCCGATTATTTTGATGATCATGGTGGGTTCGAAAATTTGACTTTCTCTTTACAAAATACCAATCCCAATATTGGTGCAATAATTTCGGGATCCATTTTAACAATCAATTTCCCTAACTCCCCTGCAAACGGCACTATAACGGTCAAAGCAGAGGATGCAAATGGATACTTTGTTGAACAGTCATTCGAAGTTACGGTTTTTGCTTCGGAACAAATCGTATTTAGAATCAATGCCGGTGGCCAAATAATCGAAGGACAGAACAGCTATCAGGATTGGAAATCCAATGATTCAAACGGTTCATTCAATGGTGATGGATATACCGTTGATTCGGGCATAGTCAAAAAAAGTGACCTAAATTTTGAAAATAGACATAGCTCCATCCCCAATTATATTGATGCTGCAACCTTTAACGGAATTTTCTCCAATGAAAGAGAAAAGAACGGCCAAGGCAGTATGGTTTTCAGTATTCCTATTGAACAAGGAGAATATATTGTCAGGCTTTATTTTGGCAACAGTGGGTCCAATACCTCAAATATTGGGGACAGGTTCTTTGACATCAAAATAGAAGGCCAATTGGTTTACAATGATCTGGATTTGGTCCAAAGATTTGGGCACGGTTCGGCTGGAATGGAAGAATTCTCGGCCGACGTCAATGATGGCCTTCTCAACATTGAATTCATTAAACAAACCGGAAATCCCACTATCAGTGCTATAGAAGTATTGAGGGCTGTCTCACCACCACCACCACTGATTTTCCTCAACCCGGTCCAAGATCAGATAAGCACAGTGAATGAAGTATTGGAAGGTAATTTACTATTTACCGCTTCAGGTGGGGTTGGTACCCTGCATTACAGTGCCATTAATTTACCTCCTGGAGTGGACATTGAACCTGCCAATGGAAGGCTTTATGGAACAATTGCCTCCATTGCCTTGGCAAACAGTCCCTACAATGTTACCGTGACGGTGACCGATTCCAATAGTCCTGAAGCCAATTCTGAATTCGTAACCTTTACTTGGACAATCCTTCCTTTTGAAACCTGGAATCCTGTAAATGAAAACCAGAATTATACCCGCCGACACGAAAATTCGTTTGTACAAGCTGGTGAACATTTCTATATGATGGGTGGAAGAGAAAATGCCTTGACAATTGATGTTTATAATTATAATCAAGATACATGGAAGGCTATTGAAAATATCGCTCCATTTGAATTCAACCATTTCCAAGCCATCACATACAAAGGTTATATTTGGGTAATTGGTGCTTTTCAAACCAATAATTTTCCGGATGAAATACCTGCATCACATATATGGCTTTTTGACCCGGTCAACGAGCAATATATTCAAGGTCCTGAAATTCCTTTGGAAAGAAGAAGAGGATCAGCAGGCTTAGTTTTGCACAATGATAAGTTTTATATAGTCGGAGGAAATAAATTAGGCCACAAAGGAGAGTATGTGCCATATTTTGATGAATTCGATCCGGCTACGGGTATTTGGACCATCCTCGAAGATGCTCCCCGACCAAGAGATCACTTCAGTGCAGTACTTATAGGTGAGAAAATCTATGTGGCATCAGGAAGGTTGTCCGGAGGATTTGGAGGTACTTTTGGACCGGTAATCAAAGAAGTTGACGTCTTTGATTTTGTTACCCAAGAATGGTCAACCCTTCCAAGTGCATTGGATATTCCAACAGCAAGAGCAGGAGCTATTGCTGCAAATTTTGAGAATAAACTTCTGATTGCAGGAGGGGAAGTACCCGACAATACTGAAGCCCTTGACATTACCGAACTATATGACCCGGAAATAGGAACGTGGACAACTGGCAACCCTCTTAATTTCAGAAGACATGGGACACAGGGTATTGTTTCAGGTAAAGGGTTGTTTGTTGCCGGGGGTTCCCCTAATAGAGGTGGGGGAAGAATGAGAAATATGGAATTCTACGGATTGAACAATCCAATCGGAACTCCCATTACAGAAAGTATCCTTTCCGGACCTGAAAATATAATACTTGGTTCTGACAATAAAGCACTGCTTTCGCTTACTACTACAAATGGAAATCAAGGTGTCTTTATGAAAGATCTTTCCTTTACAGGGGTGGATGCCAATGATTTCCATATTGCGTCGGGAAATCTTACCGAGTCAGTTATTTCACCAAACATTATTCACAACATAGCATTGCTATATCAGGGAACAAAAGAATCTCCTGTTGCAAACTTGGTGATACAATATAAAACCAATTCCTCTTTATTAATCCCCATTCAGCGGTCTTCGATGGAAATTGAAAGTTTTACCCTTATCAATGCCAACAATACCAGCGACATACAGGATATTGTCCATGGAACCCAATTAAGCTTGACCCAGGTACAGGGTCTGAGTTTGAACTTCAGGGCAAATTCAATTCCAAGTGCAGTTGGAAGTGTCTTAATTTCTTTAACAGGACCTGTAAATTCTTCTAGATTGGACAATGACCCGCCATATACCCTTTTAGATAATGATGGCTTCGACTTCCCTGTTGGAAATTATACCCTGACCGCCACCCCTTACAGCCAAAGCAATGGTTCAGGAAATGTAGGACAGGCTTTATCCATTGATTTCTCAATAGTCGGATCCGGCAGCACCCCTGTTTCAGATATTTCGGTCAGTCCATCAACTGCATCCATATTAATTGGAAATACACAACAAATCACCGCTACAGTTTCACCTTCCAATGCTACCAATAAAACAGTGATTTGGTCAACTTCCAATGCCAATATTGCAACGGTAAGTAGCACCGGATTGGTTACAGGAATAGCTCAAGGAACAGCAAATATTACGGCCCAAACGGAGGATGGAGGATTTACTGCAGTTTCATCCATAACCGTAGAGCAGTCAGATTTTAATTACCTTGCCGGCCACTGGAAAATGGACGAAGGATCCGGAAACATACTCATCGACCACTCAGACAACGGCAACGATGCGACAATACAAAATATCAGTGGCGTGACCTGGTCACCAGGGGTCATCGGGCTTGCCCTTGATCTCAACGGAAATAAAGAAAGGTTCGGAATTGCTCCGCACAATGCCTCCCTGGAAATCGGAGAAAGCATCACCATCGCCGGATGGATGAAGCCCAACGTTTTGGGAAGAAACACTATCATCAGTAAATCAGATGGCAACGGTTTTGAACTTACTCTTAACAACGATGGGTTCATCCACTTCTTCCTCAACAGAGGGAACAGCGGCGGCAGTTACAGGCTGGTCTCCAAATTTAACTATGGGGGAAGGCTGGACGAATGGCTACACGTTGCCGCAACCTATGACGGCAATACCAGTAGGATATTTGTCAACGGCATCGAGGATGCCTCCACATCCTTCGGTCCATTGAACATAGGCACAGCATCCGGCGGACTTTCTATTGGTGCCTACGGGTCCATACAGCGGTTCAAGGGTAGTCTGGATGACCTCAGACTTTACGGAAGGGCATTGGAGGAATCCG
Organism: Aquiflexum sp.; assembly: GCF_041749095.1. Classification (GTDB taxonomy): domain Bacteria; phylum Bacteroidota; class Bacteroidia; order Cytophagales; family Cyclobacteriaceae; genus Aquiflexum. The sequence continues at coordinate 7,689 of NZ_JBGTCA010000127.1, forward strand.
AAATATTCACCTTGTTCAATGGAGAGGCTCCTCTCCTCGGGGTACCGCAACTTCTGGCACCTGCTGACGGAAACGCCTCTGTGATTGCTCCGGAAGTTCAGCTATCCTGGCTTGCTGTCGACTTCGCGTCAGGTTATAAAGTTCAGCTTGCAGCAGATGCTACGTTCAGCAGCCTTCTACAGGATGTGGATACGGGCAGTGACCTGTCATTCACTATAGGTGGGTTGCTTCCCGAAACTGAATACTTCTGGAGAGTACGCTCCTACATCGGGGAAGTCGAATCCGCATGGTCTGAAACAAGGAGTTTTACAACTGTTGCAGCGGGAAGTG
>NZ_JBGTCA010000128.1:0-9691 GCF_041749095.1 Aquiflexum sp.
TTGTTTGAATAAACAATTTTTGGTTTGAGGTGAGGTTCCTGATGATTGAGCATCCGGGTGATATCTGAGACGGGATAAGTTTCACTTGTCAACAGGTAATTTTTCCCATTCAATCCTGTTTTTGTGGCAGACCTGAAAATAGCCTCGGCTACATCTTCTACATTTACCAAAGCAAATTCAATATCATTGTCATAGAAGCTCTGAAAAAATGCATCAGGGGCAATTTTGTTTTTAAGTAAAAATTGAATCCCTGTTGAAGTCGAATCCTCCCGGTTTGATAATGACTTACCGATAACCAATACGGGTGAGACCGTCACTATTTCAAAATCCATATTTGGATGTGAGGCTAAAAATTTCTCAACCGCACGCTGAGCGAGAAATTTAGCCTGTCCATAAGGATGGCTTTCTTCACCATAATATGGCGTATCAGATTCGCAAAAAATTTCACCGGGTTTTTTGTTCCCTGCCGGTAAAGGGAAATTGGTATTAAAAGCCGCAACAGATGCGATAATAACCACTTTTTTTATACCAGGGTTATTTATAATCGCCTCCAAAAAGTTTTCTGTACCCTTCACTGTAGGGTCAAATAATTCGGATTGGGGATCAGTCACATTGAGTTGGAACGGAGTACCTCCGTGAATGACAATTTCGCATCCTTTCAAAAAATTTTCGAGTTCTGATTTATTTTCCACATTCAGCGCGACAATCTCAAGGTTTTCCGCCTTAGGCAATTGCTTTAAATGTGCGTATTTTCCCTCTTGGGAAATATCGGTAGAGGATACTTTAACCTTGTATCCTTCTGCCAAAAATTTCTTGGTGTTATAACTTCCAATGAAGCCCGAACCACCGATTATACCTACTGTTTTCATGTTTTTTGGTTTTTAAATCTTGTTTTTTTTAAGTTTCAATAATGATAAATTGAAATGCATTATTCGTTTAATACATGCACTTCCAATTCGATTTCTATCAAAAATTCCGGCAAAGCCAAGCCTTTGACTTCCAGCCATGAACCTGTTGGAAACTGTTGGGTATAGATGGAATTGCGGTATTCGGCATGTTCCAAAAAAGCCGGCATATCCGTGGTAAATACATTTTCCACCACCACATCGTCAAAGGTGCAGCCATAGTGTTTCAGGACTTTGTCCAAGTCGGAATAGCAGTTTTTCATCTGTTGGAGAAAATCACCCACAGCAGTCGGCCCTCCTTCATCGTCCATACTGACTGCACCGGATACTTTGATACTGTTTCCGATCTTGACGGCATGGGAATATCCGTAGGCTTTCTCCACTTCAGGTCTCAAGCAGAAGTATTCTAATTTTTCTGATTTCATAGTCAACTTTTATTTGTATTGTTAATTTTTGATTTTGGGAAAAATTGCCGGATGCCATGATCTGGCATTAAGCGTTTAATTTGATTAAAATTTACCTTTTCTATATTTGAAATAAAACCTATCTAGGACGAAACAACCTATTTTCTTTCCCAATGAACACATTTCTTTCCCTAATGAAAATCAGGATCTGATCAATTCGTAACCCTCTTCTGCTCCTCTTGGGATCCTACTTTTCTATCTCTGGTCCCTTTGATTTTGCTGTTTCCAAACTTATAGGTGTAGGTAGCCATGAACACCCTTTTTTCAAACTTCAACCTACCTGAAAAATCCAATGAAGCACCCTCAAATGACCTCCACCTGATTTGACTGGTTTCAAAAATATCGTTGCAGGATATCCTTAATATTCCGGCTTTTTCGAAGTCTTTTTGGATTCCGAGATTGACAAAGCCCCGCGAAAGCACCTTGTAATATCCCATTATGCTGGGAGACATATAATTCCCCATCAACTCAATGGTGTATTTTTTGGGAAGCGTGAAGGTATTGGTCAATACTACCTGTAAGCCTTTTAGTTTCACCTCATAAGTCTCCCCGTTCAGCTCTGAATTGACTTTTTGATAATTTGCAGTAAAGTTGTTTTGGGTTTCCCACCAGGAAGTCACTTTCAAGGGAAAAGCTACCATCATGGAAACCGTCTGCCTTTGGTCGATATTTTCAGTTCTAAGGAATACCGTGTTGGTTTCTTCATCCAGGGTAGGTTGAAACCTTGCAATTACATTTTTGTCCATGCTATGCTGCACCGAGAAAATCCAGCTTTTGTAGGAATAATCTGTTTTGATATTATCGGTGTAGGTAGGCAGTATGTTTTCATTTCCGGCGAAAAAGGTAAATGGGTCAGAAAAAAACACAAAAGGTGCCATCTCATTGAAAGTGGGACGGGTAATCCTGCGTCCGTAGGATACCTGAACCAAGTTGTCAGGATTGATTTTTCTGGATAAAAATGCAGTTGGAAAGAAATCACCGTAATGCCTGTCAACGATTTTCTCGCCGGATACGGTAGTCAGGTTGGTTTTGGTGTCCTCGTACCTTACACCTGCGTTTAGGGTAGTCTTATCATCAAATTTAATTTTGGCAGAGGAAAAACCTGCCAATATATCTTCTTTGAGAAGACCATCGCTGCTAAAATCGGGATCAAATGACCAATCAGATCCAAGTTTTTCTTCGAAAACAACTGTATTGGTGAATTTTGAAAAGGTGGCCCGGATTCCTGATTCTACAGAAACTGACTCCCCGATTTTCATGGAGTGGTTGACATCTGTCACCCAAAGTTCAATTGGAGTATCTTTGGTTATTCTGAAGTCCTGTGAATCGATCAAGTCATTGGATTCATTATATTTCATAATATTATACCAGGATGGATTGGAATTTTTGTAGGTCAGGTAATCTACATTGGTACTGATGACCTGCCTGTTTTGGAAAGTATGCTGAAGATTGATATTGCCCATAATATGGCTCCAGGAGTTTTGTTCAATCGTCGTCATCCTGACAAGGGTATCAGGGGAGATGGAATATTTGGATTCTGTAATATTGGGTGCAGTCATTTCCCAGCGGTTATTATAGCCGCTGACCAAGCCACTTAAGATGGTATTGTTTCCTAACTTGTAATCAAATCCAGCTTGGTAATTGATGGACTTTCTTGAGGCGAAGCGGTCAGTTCCCGTTTTGATACTAATATCTTCAAATCCATTATTGTTACCTCTAAATTGTTCCCATTCCTGTACCATATCTACATAGGTCGAGGACAAAAGACCAAACCAACTGAATTTGGGCCCTTGATGGTTGAGGCTGAAACTCATATTGCCATTATAACCCGATCCATAGCCTTGTCCGATGGTCAGGGAACCATTGGTGCCTATCGTTGCATTATCCTTTTTCATGACGATATTGATAAATCCTGCATCACCGTCGGCATCATAATTAGCAGGTGGGACAGTAATGATTTCGATCTTTTCGACATCACTCGAATTCAGACCGGCCAGCATCTGATAGGCAGCCTCCATGGGCATTCTGAACCTTTGGCCGTTCATCAGGATGACGACCCCATTTTTTCCTAAAACTGACAAAGAATTGCTCTGCCTATTGACCATTACTCCGGGAGACCTGTCCAGGACATCGATCACCGACAATCCGGCTGCTGTTATGCTATTGGCCACATTGACTACCATTTTGCCCTGTTCCAGCTCAAAAAATGACTTGTTGGCATTTACGGTCACTTCATCCAAGTTTTGATCTTCTTCAACCAAAATGATTGGCGCCAAATTATTTTTTTCTGTCCCCAAAAAACTGAATACCGGTGTATAAGTTTTGGCATACCCGAGGATAAATACTTCAACATAGTATTCTCCTTTTGGTATTTCTGTGAAAATATAGTTTCCGGATTCATCGGAAATGACACCATTCACCACAGAGGAATCCGGTTTGTTCCTAAGCAATACATTAGCAAAGGAAATCTCTTTAGCCCGTGAATCATGGACTTTTCCCTGAATTACTCCTTGGGAAAAAGACGGATTAACCAAGATTGATAGTAGAATTGAGAATACCAGAGGTTTCATTAATTTTATTTTTAAAAATTATTAAAAGTAGATTTGAATGTTTGTTAATCAGGATTATTCTAAAGCCGCCAGTATTCAGAAAGGGCAATTCACTTTAGCAAGTGGATTTGCTTAATTTGTCCAATAATTATTTCATTATCAAGTCTTTGGAAATTGCCAGATCAAATCTTTTTGATCTGGCAATTTTTTGGTGGTGCAGCTTTCTATTAACCTACACCGCTTTTGATTCCAAAGCCTATATGCTCTTATAATTTTACCTCTAAGGACATGGTAATTGGCTCCAGTACCGTATGGGTATCTTTGATATGCTGGATTTTAGGATCGTTGATAATTGCTCCTAATTTTTCGATTTCATCGGAATCGACCACCAACAATATTGAGTTAGGATCATCAGCATCCTGAAAGGTCCTGAATCCATTGGAAGCCGGGGCGAATAACCTTTTCCGATCTTCATGGCCTTTTAGCCAGGCATTGATATCACCTACTTTGTGACGAAATACATAAGTTGCCATAGTTTTTATATTTTTTATTTTGCCTACTCTGTATGGTTTTCGGCTTCCCCGTGTCAATCTATTTTTAAAATTTTCAATGAGAAATGAAGACTGAGGAGGATTTTCGAAATTCCCCCTCAGTTTTTTGAAGCAAGAGTGAATTGACTGAAAAGGATTAATCTTCCTTGGAGTCGCTATTGAAGATATCTCTTACACAGATGTATTTGCCATTTCGCTTTTCCCAAATTGCCATATACTTACCGGTTGAAATTTCTTTTCCGGAAGCATCCGTTCGAGTGAATTTACCTACTTCGGTGACAGTATTTTCATCACCAAAAACATCCAAAGTCTCATATTTATGTGTAACTCCTGCAGGTCTGGATGTCATACCTGCCTCAATTTCCTTTTGGATGGCAGCTTTGCCCACAGCCATGGGAGACCCGCTTCCCATACTCACAGCATCGTCACTATAAAAAGCCAGCAAGGCTGAAACATCACCCGCATTATCAGCAGCAGCCCAAGCAGTTTCCAAAGACTGGATTTCAGTTTTGATTTTTGTCATATCCGGCTTTGCTACTACTGGTGTGACCATCACTTCCGGAGCAGCTGTTTCTTCCGGAGCTGGACTACAGGTAACATTGAGAAGAGAAAGAGCGATACAGGCTATCGCTATGTGGAAATAGTTTTTTTTGTTCATTTTCTTGGTTGTTTAGTGCTTACTCTGTTCGGTTTTCAGCTTCCCCGTTTTTTTTTGATAGCTTTAATCCTGTATAACCCTCATTGGCGCCAGAGGCTGACCTGAATTATTCCGTTTCCTAAAAGAAGGCATTTGCATGTAACTCAGACTTCTCCAAAGCCATTCCATCGGACCAAATTGGAAATATCTAAGCCAGATCGGGCTGACGATCAACTGAAATATCCAAATGGCAAAAACCACATACAGCAGTTCGAAGCGCTCCAATTGGCCAAACAAGCCAAAACCTACTCCTGTGAATATAAACATACAGATCACCGAGTGCATCAGGTAATTGGTCAGGGCCATTTTGCCCACTGCAGCAAGGGATGTTTTCAGCCAACCGAAAAACGGGGATTTGCAAAACAGCATGATCAAACCTACATGTGCCATCGCCACAAAAAATCTTCCCCAGTAATAGGTAATGTTTGATTGACTAAATGAAAGGGTGGAGAACTGAGCATCCAAAATCAACTGCATCTCCCAATAATTGATCGCAATCCCGATCGGATATCCAATACCCACCATAAGCCAATAAATGGATGCAGGTTTTTCTCCTGAAAGCAATCCCCATTTGAAAAGTGCTATTCCGATCAACATCATGCTCAATACATCCCAAAGATCTCTCCTGTAAGGGTCGGTGACATTGAAATCATATAAGATGGGTCTAAGGTGTTTTGCTACTGAAAAATACCCTTTTTGCATTTCTTCGATAAACTTTCCCGTAGCCTCCGTGGAGTTACCGGCCTCCCTTTTTTCCCATGAATCTTTTGCTTCTCTCAATTCCTTTGAAGGTTCTTCACCGGAAGCAATAGAAACCTCCGCTTGCTGCACTTTGTCAAACCAGTCTTTATCTTTTTGGTAGTCATAGTAATTCCACACGGTTCCAATACAGAAAAGCAAAAGTCCTGTGAGGATCAGTTTTTTTGGGACCATTTGCCGGAAAGAGTAAACCAAAAATCCCATCAGGGCATAATTGTAAAGAATCTCACCAACCCATAAGAGCAAGTACCCATGAATTAACCCAAAAACAAGCAGCCAGGTAATCCGGCGGAAGTAGATATCTGCTGCATTTATTCCTGCACCTTTTTTTACCAGTCTATCTAAAAAAATAAACATGCCAACTCCAAAAAGCAGGGAGAACAAAGCCCGCATCGTTCCCTCAAATAACAGATTGGTCACGATCCAGGTGTCAAGGTTCAGTCCTGTATCCCCTCCTAATATGGAGGGGTTATTATATCCAAATGCCAGACCAAAGCCATTGATATTCATGATCAATATACCGCAAAGGACAATTCCCCGCATTATGTCCAGAGAGGCGATTCGGTCTGTTGCCTGAATGGGTGTAAGGCTGGTTGGGACAACTTGAACAGTCATATTTTTTTATCGTTTTTTTCAAAAAAAAAATCGGGCTTTGGCAAAAAGTTTACCCTAAATGCCTCCGCCCAATTCTTATCAACTAATATTCACTTTTCTATTCAATAAGGGTTATTCACTGTTTAATTACTTACTTGGCCTACTGAGGTCTTTATCCAATTTGTATAAATAGCTCCATGAACTTTCAAGGGATGAGCGAAAAGCTGCCTGAAGTTCATCCCTTTTGGCTTTTCCGGCATTTTTTTCAACCGTCTGCCATACACCCTCTTGTTCCATGTCCATGGCTGCAAAATTCTTGTAGGGAATCACATAGTGATAATTTGGGCTTTCAGGTCCTGAGGTCTGCCATTGGTACCAATAACCAGCGGGTTCTAAATTGGCTCCTTTACGGATTGATTCCACATCTTTGACAACTTCCATCATTCTGTGCCCGTTTGTGGAGTTTACTTTATAGAAAGCCACCCTGATGATGTCTTCTGCAAGTGGAGTCCCTTTGCTATTACCAGGTTGGAAACGGGAGATATGGTTGGTAGCTTTTTCGATATGGGGATTGATCATGTTCATTCCAAGCATCTGACAATTTTTCCCGGATTCATCGGTTTTGTCCATTTCTGCCCAGTTTATCATATCAGAAGCGAGCACATAAACATTTCCTTCTCCCTGTTGTCTTTTCCACATTCTCCAGGTCCAATCCCCCTTGTTCTCGAGGTAACAGGCTGTCCAGGCCTTTACACCTTCCCTGAATTGCATTTCATGCCCGGGCTTGATGGTAAATTCTGTCACTGATAATAAAGGGCCCTGTGGTTCAGTTTGTGCTGTAATCAAAGACACTAAGGACCAGTTCAGAACCAAACCCAGTGAAACGGCGACTAAATACTTCATTCTTTTTTCCATAACTATTTTGGTTAGATTTTAAAAATTATTGACCAATGTCAATTTTATTTTTTTTCTTTTCGAAGGGTTTAGGACGAACCAACCCCAAAATTGTCCCAACAGGCCTATTTTCTTACCGAAAAATATTTTAAGATGCAATTAATTGATTTTCAAAGGCTTTTTATTTTATATTTACCCTATGAAGAAGTTTTTAATGCTTTTCCTATTTTTCATTCACTTTCATCTTCAAGCTCAAATTGTAAATAAGGATGGACAATTTAATTATTCAAGGATTTTTGTGGATACAGATGAGTTTGAGGCAGATTACTTAGATAATTTGGAAAAAGCTTTGGAAATCATTCATCAGGAAGATTTGCGTTTTTTGATCATCAATGACCTAGGTTATCATTATCATACCAGAAACCTTCATAAATCATTGGAAATCATCAATCAGGGTTTGGAAGAGGTAAGAGTGGCAGACAATGACATTTGGGAAGGTAGAATGCAGGTTTCACAAGGAGCCATCTTATTAAGGTTGGAAGATTTGGATTATGCAGAAATTGTCCTAAGAAGTGCCTTGGAAAAAATCCCGGAAGCTGAAACATGGCTTCTTTTGACCAACTTAGGGTATGTTTATGAGCGAAGAGGGGATTTGAGTAAAGCTTTTGAATATGCGGCCAAAACTTTGCAGTTGGGAGAGAAATATCAGGATTTGAAAGCCATGGCCATGGCCTATTCCGATATGAGTAATCTTTTTTGGAAACAGGGAAAATTTGAAAAGGGCGTTGAATATGGTATGAGGTCAATAGCACTCTTCAAGAATAGGGGCTTGAATGATCTTGATTTTGATTTCACGTTGCATGTATTAGGTAATAATCTGGTGGCTTTAGGAAGATATGAAGAAGCACTTCCATACTTTCAGAGATCAGCTAGGATCGGTGAAAAATATGGTTTCTATAATAATCTCAGTGACACCTATATTGCCCTGACAGATTTGTACTGTCAAATAGGTGATTTTGATAATGCTTATAATTCAGGAAAGGAAGCGCTGAAATATGCTGAGTTGTTGGAGAATGATTTTATGGTTGTCCGCTCCCTACTTTCCCTTGGAAAGTTAAAAAACCAGGATAGGGATTTTGATTCTGCCATAACATACCTGCAAAGAAGCATCCGAACAGCAACGGAAGATTTTGGAGACATATATTATTTAGGTCTGATCTATCAGGAATTGAGTGAGGCTTATGAAGGAAAGAACAACATCAATGAATCATTCAAGGCCTATAAGAAATACCATGAACTGACCCAACTTGTTTTCAACTCCGAGGCGGACCAAAGAATTACCCAAATGCAAACTGAATTGGAAGTTCACCAAAAGGAAAGTACCATTTTTCTGCAAGATGAAAAATTAAAACAGCAGGCAACTATACAGGTTTTCACCCTTATTTTGACCGGTCTGATGGTCTTTTTCCTGTTTTTTCTTTACAGGGTTTTTAACCGAAGAAAGAAATATAGTTTGCTATTAGAAAAGCAAAATAAAGAAAAGGAGTTTTTAATAAAGGAAATCCATCATAGGGTTAAAAATAACCTGGAGACCATTTCCAGCTTGCTTTCCCTGCAGACTGCACAGATAGATAACCAAGAGCTTCAAGACATCATGATTGAAAGTCAAAACCGGGTTCATAGTATGGGAATGATCCACCAAAATCTCTATCAGGGTGAAAACATGACAGCAATCGAAATGAAGCAATACTTTCAAAATTTGGGAGGATATATCATCGATTCATTTGATGCTACTGAACGGATTACCTTTGACTGTGCCATGGATTCCTTGGAACTTGATGTGGATCGGGCTATCCCGATAGGTTTGATCGTCAATGAACTGATTACCAATTCACTCAAATATGCTTTTCCTGACAATAGGGAAGGGCAAATTTCGATTACCCTGTCAGAAACTGATTCCCATTTGCTTTTGAAAGTAAGCGATGACGGTATTGGATTTGATAGGGCCACCGGAATCAAAGGAACCGGGTTTGGCACGCAACTCGTAAATTTATTGACCAAACAATTGGACGGAAATATGACTTTGATAACAAATAGAGGAACAGAAGTATTTTTTGAATTTCAAATCGGCAAAGCAGCATGAGTAATGTAACGAGAATATTGATTGTGGAAGATGATATGATCATCGCGGCAAATATTTCTTTGCAGCTCACCAAATTGGGTTATGAAGTCACGGGGATTGAGTCAAGAGGTGAGGATGCCATCAACCACGCCAAGG
>NZ_JBGTCA010000129.1:0-3970 GCF_041749095.1 Aquiflexum sp.
CCTGCTCTTCAATACCAATGTGCTTTTCAGAGACCATGCGGATGTACTGAACAAATACCAACAGCGCTTCAAATATGTCATGGTGGACGAGTTTCAGGACACCAATGTCTCCCAATACCTTATCACCAAAAAACTGGCCGCTGTCCACCAAAACATCTGTGTGGTGGGAGATGATGCCCAAAGCATCTATGCTTTTCGTGGAGCCGACATACAGAACATCCTCAACTTCGAAAAAGACTATCCCGACCTTTTTGTGGTCAAACTGGAGCAGAATTACCGTTCCACCAAAAATATTGTACAGGCCGCCAACAGCATCATCGCCAAAAACAAAGCCCAACTCAAAAAAGATATCTGGACCCAAAACCATGAGGGAGATCAGATTGAACTGATCAAGGCGAGCTCGGACAATGAGGAAGGCAGGATGGTGGCCACCACTATTTTCGAAGAAAAAAACAACAAAAAACTCAACAACAGCGATTTTGCGGTTTTATACCGCACCAACTCCCAATCCAGGGCCATGGAGGAGGCTTTGAGAAAAATGAACATCACCTACAAAATCGTAGGAGGACTGTCATTTTATCAAAGGAAAGAGATCAAAGACCTGATGGCGTATATGCGCTTTACAGTTAACAGGGATGATGAGGAAGCATTTAAGCGAATTATCAATTACCCAAAAAGAGGCATTGGGGATACCACAGTTGAAAAAATGCTGGTGGCTGCTTATGATCATGATATCCCTCTTTGGGATGTGATGACCAACGCCAACAATTTCTTGAGTGGTCGGGCCGCCAATTCAGTGGATGATTTTACCACCATGATCAAAAGCTTCTCCATCGAAATGGAGAGAAAAGATGCTTTCGATGCAGCCAGTTCCATTGCCAAACAATCAGGACTGCTCCGCGAACTCTATGAGGACAAGACCATCGAAGGATTAAACCGCTATGAAAACGTACAGGAACTCCTCAATGCCATCAAAGAGTACGTGGACAATCCTGAAAATGAGGATAAAAGCTTGGGTGCTTTCTTACAGGAAATCGCCCTCTTGACAGATAATGACAGGGATAAAGATACTTCCGACGCAGTTATCTTGATGACCATACATTCTTCCAAGGGTCTGGAATTCAAGCAGGTATTTGTGGTGGGAATGGAAGAAGACCTTTTTCCTTCACAGATGATGATGCAAAGTAGGGAAGATTTGGAAGAGGAACGGAGGCTATTTTATGTTGCTTCCACCCGTGCCATGGAAAAATTATACCTGACCTATGCCACTACCCGTTATAGATTTGGTAGATTGCTGAATTGCGAACCAAGTAGGTTTTTAGAGGAAGTGGACCCCATGTGCATCCGGGTAAATAAAAAATTATCCTCCTCTATGGCAGGAGCCTTTAGAAATGAAGGCAGCGAGGGAAGGTCAGGTTTTGTGGGACTCAAAAAACCAAACGTCAGACCATTGACCACTGCAAAAGTCCATACCCCAAGTCCTGATTTTAAGCCGTCCAATACCAACAACTTGGCAGAAGGCATGAAGGTAGAGCATCAGAAATTCGGTTTTGGATCTGTCCAAAAAATTGAAATAGAAGGAATTAACAGAAAAGCAACAATACAATTCGATAATTTTGGAGAGAAAACTTTATTACTTAGCTTTGCAAAGCTTCGAATAATCGAATAATTAATCCCCATTAAAAAGATTTTTGTATTTTAACAATTTAAGAAATGGGAGAACAAATGAATACAGGAGAGACAAATAAGCACTCAGTAATTTTGAAAGAATACGGAAAAAACATTCAAAGGCTAGCTATTCACATAGCCGAAATGGAAGACAGGGAAAAACGCACTCAAAGTGCTTACCTTTTGGTGGAGATGGTCAAACAGCTCAACCCATTAATGAAAACAGAAAATGACCAGAAAATTTGGGATGATCTGCATATCATGTCCAATTTTACCTTGGATGTGGACGGGCCTTACCCAAAGCCTGAAGAAGAGCTACTTTTCAAAAAACCAAAAAGTGTCGGGTATCCCAAAGGTGAGATCAAATTCAAACACTACGGTAGAAATATTGAGAAGCTCATAGAAAAGGCTGTCGAAATAGAAGATGATGAGGAGCAGGAAGGCGCCATCATCTATATTGGACAGTTGATGAGAAGCTTTCATTCCACCTGGAACCGTGAGAATTTTGACGATGGGATCATCTTGGACGATATCAAAACCCTTTCCAAAGGCAAACTGCACATAGACCTTGAAAAGGTAAGGGAAATGGGACTTTTCGAAACCAACACCAGAAGGGATTTTAAATTGCCATCTGAACCTGAACCATCTTCTGCCAATCAAAACAGAAGGAAATTTAATGGAAACGACAGAAGAAGAAACGGCGGCCACTCCAAAAAACGTAGATAAATGTCTTCATTCAGAGTAAAAGGAGGCCTAAAGCTCAAAGGGGAAATCACACCTCAGGGAGCCAAAAACGAGGCCTTACAAATTCTTTGCGCGGTACTTTTAACCTCCGGCAAAGTTACCATCCACAAAGTCCCAAATATCCGTGATGTCAACAAGTTGATTGAGTTATTGGCTGACATGGGCGTGAAAGTGAATAAAATCGGTCACGAATCCTATACTTTTCAAGCCGATCAGATCAACCTCCAATACCTGGATACAGATGATTTTTTGACCAAAGCTTCTTCATTAAGAGGTTCTGTGATGATTCTAGGGCCATTATTGGCAAGATTCGGTACAGGGAGACTTTCCAAGCCGGGAGGGGATAAAATCGGACGAAGGAGAATGGACACCCATTTTACCGGATTCCAAAAATTGGGTGCCGAATTCCATTACGACAAGAAAAAGGAGATTTACCATATTGATGGTAAAAACCTGAAGGGAGCCTATATGCTCCTGGACGAAGCCTCAGTAACGGGAACTGCAAACATCGTCATGGCAGCAGTGATGGCAGAGGGCAAAACCACCATTTACAATGCAGCTTGTGAGCCTTACCTACAGCAACTTTGTGACATGCTGAATCGCATGGGTGCGAAAATCACCGGAATAGGTTCCAACCTTTTGAACATTGAAGGTGTGAAATCATTGAAAGGTACCGAACATACGCTGTTGCCTGATATGATTGAAATCGGATCCTTTATTGGCCTTGCGGCCATGACCCAATCCGAAATCACCATCAAAGATGCACAAATCCATAGGCTTGGAGTAATCCCGGATACCTTCAGAAGAATGGGCATCAAATTGGAATTCAGGGGAGATGATATCTTTATCCCTGCCCAAAAACATTATGAAATAGAAACTTTTATAGACGGTTCGATCCTGACCGTTGCAGATGCCATTTGGCCGGGCTTTACCCCTGACCTTTTGAGCATCGTATTGGTGACTGCTACACAAGCCAAAGGCACAGTTTTGGTACATCAGAAGATGTTCGAAAGCCGTCTGTTCTTTGTGGATAAGCTGATTGATATGGGTGCGCAGATCATCCTTTGTGACCCGCACCGTGCAACAGTGATCGGATTGGACAGGAAATATTCCCTCAGGGGTATCCGGATGACTTCTCCTGATATCAGAGCTGGGGTTTCCTTGCTGATCGCCGCACTTTCGGCAGAAGGGACTTCGGTTATTGACAATATAGAGCAGATCGACCGGGGATATCAATATATAGACCAAAGGTTGAATGCATTGGGGGCGGATATCGTAAGGGTGGATTGAGGATTTTAGATTGTAGATTGTAGATTTTAGATTCGATGAAGAAAAGTGGGATTTTGAAATTGGAAAATTGGCAAAATTGGAAGATTGAAAAATTGTCCAGAATTTCGGGTTTCTACTAAGGTATAAGATCTCTTAATTGATCGTGTAATACCAAATTTCTACAACTCACTATCGGGTAAATCTCAGTATCTTTGTTGGAGTAGTTTAAATTTCACTTCCCTGTATAATGATTGTCCGCAGAAACCTCACTTTTAAATTAATTTTTTAT
>NZ_JBGTCA010000130.1:0-9261 GCF_041749095.1 Aquiflexum sp.
TATTTTTCAGGGTGTGCATCTTTCATATCCTGCTGTTCGGAGAGATCAGTTTCCAGATTATATAGCTCGAAGTTTTTCAATTCAAAAGGTTTTTCAGTATTCAAAAGCTTCCAATTCCCTTTTCTGAGCATCGCATCGCCCTGATGTTCCAAGCCAAAAACATAAGTGAAATCATGGATGGGAGTTGGGTCTCCTTTTAAAGCAGGTAGCAGTGAACTTCCCGCTAATGTGGCTATTTCTTTTCCTCTCCAGGTTTTCGGATAGGTTATTCCAGCGAGTTCGTAGAAAGTCGGGGCCAGATCCATGATGCTAAGAAATTGATCGTTGATTTGGTCTTTTGGGCTGACTCCCGATCCCGAGATAATCATCGGGGCATTCATTCCCCCTTCGGTGGTATAGCCTTTGAAGTATTTGAAAGGGGAAGCAACTGCTTCTGCCCATTGTGGACGATAGGAAATAAAGGAGTTTTCCTTTCCCATATCTTCTAAGGCATCTGAGTAATTATCCCGGAGAAATGGGCCAAAATAGTCATGGTAATAGAAATCCTCTGCAGCAGCCCCATTGTCGGACAGAAATACAATCAGGGTATTTTCGTATTGGCCAGTTTCCTTTAAGTGGGAAATCAAACGCCCGATGTTGTAGTCCAAGTTGTCCACCATGCCGGCATAGAGCTCCATTTTTCGGGCTTCCTTCTTCTGTTCTTCGGGAGAAAGCGAATCCCAGGGTTTGACCCTTGAATGAAGGGGAGGTGTTTGCGCTGATGGGTGGATCATCCCGGCTTTTTTGAGTGATTCCAGTCTTTTGTCGCGAAGGACTTCGTAACCGGCATCGTATCGGCCCTCATATTTTTTCCAATATTTTTCATCTACCTGCAGCGGCCAATGTGGGGAAGTATAAGCGGCAAAAACGAAGAAGGGTTGTCCATCTTCGCTGTCAGCATTGAGATAGGATATCAGTTTGTCCGTATAAAAATCCGTGGAATAGGCCCCTTCTGGCCAATTGGCTTCTTCTCCATTTTCAGTGTAGATCGAAATGGGTGTATTCGGGAAAATACCTCTTTCGCTGTAGTGGTTTGCCCCACCTTCCATAGTTGCAAAGGATTTTTCAAAACCTTTGTTTGCGGGATTGGCCTCAGGAGTACCTCCCAAATGCCATTTTCCGGCCATATAAGTGTGGTAGCCTGCCGAGCGAAGGAGTTCAGGGATAGGAACAATCCGGTCACTGAGTTGCCCTTCATATCCGGGCACACCCGTGACCAAATCCTGTGAACCCATACCGGCCACATGGTTAAAATTACCCGAAAGCAACATAGCCCTGCTTACCGCACAAAATGGGGCAGTGTGAAAGCGGCTGAAACGAATTCCCTCTTTGGCCAATTGATCTAAATTTGGGGTAGAAATATCTCCTCCAAAGGATCCTAAATCCGCATAGGCCAAGTCGTCTGCCATAATCAGGAGGATATTGGGAGGCTTAGGGGGCGGTATTTCTTTTTGGCAGGAAAAAAGGATTCCAAAAATAGTGTTGAGTATAATTGGTCTGATTATATAGTTCATTTGTGAATCTTTTTTTACAAGAGTAGAATAGGTAGTGCTAATTAAGTATTTTCCGATAGGTTTTATATAATCATCTAACCATTATTCTTTTTCCATTTCTTATACAACCCTATAGAGAAATAAACTACCGTCAATATTACAATCAAGATCAGCATTCCCCTTATTTCGAATCCTGTCAAATTGGATAGGAAAAAAAGAATGATTCCTGCTGAAAGAAGTGGTACGGTGTAACCAAAAGGGATTTTGAAACCCCCATTATCCAAAGCCTTCATTTTTCGAAGTCGGAGGACTGAAAGCGATACCCCAAAATATACCAATAGCATGCTTGAAGTAGCAATAACGGCAAGCTGCCTAAAGCCACCTATAGAGGCAATGGTAAAACCCAGTAATGCATAAAGCAATATCGACAAATATGGAGTTTTAAATAGGTGATGTATGGAAGCCAATCTGCTAAAAGGAATCACCCCATCCCGGGACAATCGAAAAAGCACTCTTGGGCTATTAAGGATTGACCCACTGATCATCCCAAACATGGATATTCCTGTTCCGACAAAAAGAAGGGTATAGCCTATGGGACCAAAAACAACTTTAGCAGCTTCTGCCAAAGGTGCTTCTTTAAAGTTGGTCAATTCATTGCCCAAAACTCCCTGGGAAACCAATTGAATCATGATATAAAGAAAAAGAACGAAGGAAATCCCTATAAAAATCGCTCTTGGAACAGTCTTTTGAGGATTTTTGATTTCTCCTCCTATAGTCAATCCGGCATCGCCTCCCTGAAAAGCAAAAAACAAAATCAGTGAAGCCTCGCCAAATTGTTTTATAGTTGGGGTTGATTCCCAGTATAAATTGGTCAATTGTACATCTTTCCAGCCAATAGTTATCAACAAAAACAGCGGAATCAATTTGGCGACTGTATTGATTTTGACCAAGCCGATTCCTTGTTTGACTCCTACCACATTGAGTGTGGCCAAGCCTGCAAAAATCAAAAACAAGGTCAATACCCTGACATACTGATTTTTGAATTGCGGAAATACAATTCCCAAAATTTCAACAAGGGCATTCGAAACTGCAGCATCTGCAAATACATTGCCCATCAAGAAAAATATTGAAACCAAAAACCCAGGATATGGTCCAAATGCCGTCTCCACATAGGTATAGGACCCTCCGGAATGGGTAACCTTGCTTCCCACTTCTGCAAAACATAGCATGACCAATCCAATCAGCAATCCACAAAAAAGGTAAGCCAATACCCCGGAAGCCCCCATGGTTTCTGCAATGATGGCAGGCAAAACAAAAATACCGGCACCCACTATGATATTGACAATATTGGCCGAAAGCCCCCACACGCCAACTGTCCTATTTAAACCCTCATTTTCCTGATCCTTTGATTTTAATTTTATAATATACATTCAGCCAAGAATTAAGGAAAATATTAAATTTATTAATTTCAAAAAGGGAATTCGGATCAGATACCAAAAAGTCTGCATCTTTTCAGTTTTAAATTCTTCCAATCCGAATTTGACCTGTTCCACAGATTTGTATTATAGGTTCCGATTAATCTCAATTATCTGTAATAAATGAGAAGAAAACTTTTATTGAACAAACTCCTGTTGATGGTTATTTTGCCCCAGGAATCCTATAATTGACAGTTTTTTTGGATGCTGCGTCTATATCTGCCGGTGAAAATAATGCTGTCATGGAGATTCTAACCAGCCCTGCAGCATTAACTTTTAATATAACAGCCGCTCCGGAAATATCATCAGGGAGTTCTACAATTAGATATACATCATCCTCACCAAATGCGTAATAGAATGACTCCACTTTGCCATCCATTTCTGCCAACATTTTCTCAATAGTCATTTTACGTGAAGAGCCGCCTTCCTGAATTAAGCCCTTTGTTCCATCAGAGGTATACCTACCTTTAACTAAATACTTTTTCATGGTTTGATAGTTTACATTTTCCTACTCTTATGGCTTTTCGGATGTGCCCTGTTTATTTGAGTGGTTTCTAGGCTCCACTTTAGCTTGTAGATATTAAATAATGGGTTTAAGAATTATCAAAATTATTCCTGGGTGGATTCTTTAATTGTCTGCTATGTCTTATACACTTGCCGAAACAAAAGTATAGGATGAGCCAACATGTTAATGTAAAAAAAGAAATGGTTTCAGCTTTACCATTTAGGACGAAGTGAATGGATTTCTTCCCCAATGAACAGGATTTCTTTCCGGGGGTGTGGGGGTGGAGAGATCGGGATTCAATTTGAACCGTAGTTTCAATTGTGATTGATTAAATTTCGATTTATTTGTTAAGAGCTCCTACACAATATCTTATAAAAGGAATTAAACTCTTCATGAAACCTTTCTAAAAAGTACCAAAGCCAATCCAAGAACTGTGCATTCAGCTCACGCAGCCTTTGCAGGTTTAAAGGCAAATGATATCCGCGTACCATTTTTTACTTCTTCCTGCATGGTGCCATTTAATTGCTGTGTAAGGAGCGAGATCAATTGCCCGCCAAAACCAGTGCCTTTTGTTTGTCCGCTTTTGCCCACTCCATTGTCGCTTACCTGTAACTGGAGTACACCATCGGTATTTTTATGAAGGGTGATTTCAACTTTGCCCTGCTGTCCTTCAGGGAAGGCATATTTTAGCGTATTTGTCAGCAATTCATTAACAATTAGCCCAAGTGGAACAGCGGTGTCAATATCCACATCAAGGTTATCCATGGCACATTCAAGGGTTACCCGCTTTTCCGCACCAAAAGATCCGATCAAACTTTCACCCAGGTTGATAAAATAATCTTTCATTTCAATGGCTCCAAGATTGCTGCCCTGATAGAGTTTTTGATGCACGATGCCAATGGACTGCACCCTGTTTTGTCCTTCCTGCATGGCATCTTTTGTATTGGGGTCATCTATCTGTGCTGATTGTAGGGCCAACAAACTGCTGACTACCTCAAGGTTGTTTTTTACCCGATGGTGGATTTCTTTTAACAGCAATTCGTTTTCCGCATTTTTGGCGGCGAGCAAGCGGTTAGCTTGGGTACGGGTCTTGTAACTGCGGTACCCAAAAACCAAAAAGCCGGTTAGCAGTATTGCTACACCAACACTAAGCCATTGGACCAACCGTTGTTGGGAAAGCTGCTTTTCCTGCGCTGCAATAGTGGCTTCCTTTTTTCCGGTTTCGTATCGGGTCAGCATTTCGCTCATGGCAACATCACTTTCTTTATTGGCAGTACTATCGCGCATTATTCTTGCTTTCTTTTGGTAGGCCAAAGCTTCCTTGTAATCTCCCAGCTTTTCGTAAATAGTGCTGATATGGCCATAGTTCTCTGTGAGATTCGATAAGTCCCCATCTTTCTCTTGTAAACGGACCGTTTCCAATTGATAAGGTAGGGCATCCCCGTAATTTTCCAAAAGTAGATTTACTTCACCGAGGTTAGCAGTTACTGTGTGAATGGCGTTATTGTAATTGGTTTGTTTCGCTAGAGCGAGCGTAGCTTCATATTGGGCCAATGCTTCATCATATCTTTTCAGCCTTTTGAGGGCATTGCCCCTGTTGTTCATAAAATCGCACATGTTCATGCCAGGGAAATCCAGTGACTTTGCCAGGTCATAAGCTTTGTCAAAATAATACAATGCATCTTCATGCTTATACATGGCTATGCTAGCAGCGCCGGCAGCGGTGTACCCATATACCAATTCGTCTTGTAAGTCATTCTTCTCGCAGATGTCAATGGTTTTAATTGCCCAATCCAAAGCTTCCTCCTGTCTGCCCTGTCGGGAGACATCTTCGGAAAGACGCGAATAGGCCCCTGCAATTCCGAGCTTATCATCAAGCTCCTCCATGAGGGCAAGGGCATTTAGGTCGGCCTGCATGGCATCATCCAATTTGCCCCGTTTTTTGTGTAACCAGCCTATTTTAAACCAAGTAGTGGCTTGTCCTTTTTTATTGTTGATGGCATTATACCCCTGCATGGCTTTGTCAAAATAAAAAGCTGCGGAGTCCAATTCAAGCAGGTTGGCATGGATACGACCCTGCATTTCATAGAATTCGGGTTGAGCTGTTTTATTCTCTATTTTATCAACATGGGCTACCCCCATACGGGCGTATTCTAATCCTAAGCTTAAATTGACATTAGTGGTAAGATTCACCAAACTCCTGATCAGTTCAGTTTTCTCATCATTTTGTTGTTCTACAGATAATAATTGCTTGAGGCTATCTATTTCAGCGGTTTGTCCTATTGCACCTTGACAGAAGCAAATGGATAGGAGCAATAATATTTTAACAAAACGATTCATGGGTGTTAGTTGGTGATTTAACAGCTTAAAATCAAAATTTTATGTATAGAAGATTTATGAATTTAATGTAAAATACCATTTAAACAAAAACAAAGGGAGTCGACCAGTCCATGGCTTTTCTACACTTCCATTTTCAATATTTCCAAAAAATATTTTTTAAGCTCCTTTTCTTCTTTGATATCTACTTGACCATCATCCATTACATCAGTAAGGATAGCATGCATTTCTTTAAATGGGGATAAACCGAGCATAGTATTATTTTCTTCCAGCCACTTTTTCAAGATAATAATTAAAGAGGGTTCTAATAAAAAACTTACTAGCCTATTTCAGAACCAGACTTTGCACCCATGCTTCCGCTTCTGGCTCAATTTCGAAAATCTGATAAGGGACGGGTTGCTTTTGGAATGAAAAAATCACTTTTAAGAGGGCTCGAATGGCTGCGTTGGGAATTATGTAGGCAGTACCCGCGCAATAATTTATCATCAGTTCCTTATTTTCCCTGAGCCAATCAGCTTGCATTTTTTGATGTGAAAGTGAGGGTATGCCCGCTTTTGAAGCATCGAAAATTATAGCCAATCGCTTGCTGAACCGATAACAGGCCTTGGTTTGGGCCAGGTAAGTTTGAAAGTTTTGATCAGTGCTTTTATTGCCTGTAAAACGGATCCGAACAATCGGAAATCCGGATTCGTCAATGATTGCGTAAGTTTCCATGTATGTTGAAACCCATTTGCAGAAGAAGGGTTTTTGAAAAAACAAAAAAACCTGCCAAGCGGCAGGTTTTAGTAAATCTCAAATTTTTAACAATTATTTTGGCAATATAACCGAATCAACAACATGAACCACGCCGTTGCTTCCAACTAGATCAGCAGCAATTACATTGGCGCCATTGATCATGACTTTTCCTTCCTTAATTGAAACCTTCAGATCTTGTCCATTTAAAGTTTTGACGATCTGACCATCTGATAAATCCGCTGCCATCACATTTCCGGCTACCACGTGATAAGTCAAAACCCCAGTCAATTGGTCTTTGCTTTCAGGCTTTAACAAAGTATCCACTGTTCCCTCAGATAATGCTGCAAATGCGGCATTGGTTGGTGCGAAAACTGTAAAAGGTCCTGTGCCGCTTAATGTTTCTACCAAACCAGCTGCAGAAACTGCTGCAACTAAGGTAGTATGGTCAGGAGAACCCACAGCAATATCAACAACAGTGTTTGGAGCCTCTACAGGGACTTCCTCCACTACTTCAACTGTTGTTTCACTGCTGTCTTCTTTGGGAGCATTACCACAACTTACCATAAATGATAAAGCAAGTGATGCAATCGATAATGATAATAATTTTAGATTTTTCATGTTTTTGTTTTTTTACACAAGCTATAACCACCTAAGCATCATTATTGTTATAAATTGGGTCAGGCCATAGGGATTTGAAACTTTCAAGGTTGATCCTGAAACGATCTGTTTCACATTCAATTAGGGGTTTTTATAATTCATCTAAAAACTTAAATATCTCAACATATGACTTTTCAAACTCTTCCCGATTAGGGCTGAGTTTTCCGTTGGGTACAAACATCCTAAGGTCTTTATCCTTTCTCATCTTAGGAAAAAACTGCTCAAATGTTACTGGAGGAACCTGATCATCCAAAGCTCCCTGCCACAGAAAAATGGGTGGATCATCTTGGTCAAAGTAGGTGATCGGTTCATAGATGGCAATATTTTTTTTGGACTCATACTCCTCAGGAGTGAAAAGGGCTTTACCCGCTTGTCTGAAAAAGTCGTATTCGTGTTCTACAAAAATCCTTTTTAATCAAATCCAATCCATCCACAGGACCCGAAAAGTTTATGATGCCTGTGATGGTAATGCCTTCATCAAGTTTATTTGGATACTCAGAATTGTTTTGGGCAAGGCCTATATTCGTAGCAATTTGCGCCCCCGCAAAAAGCCTGTCACAATCACATTGTCCAAATTCAAATTATTTTTGCTCCTTCAATTCCTTTCCACTCCAATCCGTTTATAAAGTGGCAGACAAAATCGGGGGCCAATATTTTGTCCAATTCCGATACCTTTCCGTCACTCCATACCCGATGATAATTCTTCACAACATCACGATTAGCCTCCAGGTTATTTTCTTGTTTATCTGAAATACAATTGTTAACAAACACACAGGCAATAAGAATCAATATTGAGCAGATAGATTTTTTCATTTTGGTGTTTGTTTAAATGTAATTAAGGGTATCACAACATGTCCAGCGTTAGCTAATTTACCTATTTCTTTTTATCGGCTTAAAATATTTTTCAGCTTATGCACAACGGTCAAGTATATTACTTGTGGCGGTTTTCAAAGACCTATTTTTATTTTGGATATGAGACGAAAACCTGGTTTTAAGAGACTTAACCAGCATAAGCTATATTCAAAGTATTACTACGTTAATTTTTTATTCTCCCATACTTTTTTAAGATTTCTACAACTTCATCCTCAGGAAATTCATAGACTGTAGTAAAACATCAGCCGGTTTTCCGGCAAACATTAGCTTGGCATCTGCTGTGTAAAGATTTGCGATCCCTGCTGAATCGCCCGCAGCTACATAGGCCATTAAATTTCGGTTAGCCTCTTCGATTTCGGCTTTGGCTTTTGTTAGGTCAAACTCGGGGATAGCGGGAGCTTTGCCAAATTGGTTCGATCATTGGCTTTCCCGTTCTTATTATTGTAAGTTCAATTGGTTATTCTTTTCGGTTGCTGTTGGGTACTGCAGTGGATTCCTCCACCTTGCCAGTTTTGCATTCATTTAATTAAAAATTACCCTCATTGACGTCTTTAATAAATTTTATCAATCCGGAGAAATAGCCTTCAGCATCATCGTATTGGGAAATGTGACTTCCATTGGTGGTGACGCTCCGGCCTTTTTGCACTTGGGTGCTCATCCACTCCATATATTTGGGATCCATGGTATCGTATTTTCCTCCTAGCATTAAGGTTGGTATTTTTAATTCTCCGAGTCTTGCAGATACATCCCAACCTTTCAAGCTGGCATTTCCGGTGATTCCAAATTCGCTGTATCCTTGCATATAGATGTAGATATTTGGATTGAGATGCTTAAAAGTCCGGTTAATGAATTCAGGCCATTCTTCCAAAGGTTTTCTCAGGACGTGCCGGGTGTAGTAGTGTTGTTGGACCAATTCAGCATACCGGGGATTACCGAAATCTTCCTTTGCTTCAAATTCTTTGATTTCCTTGAAAACATCAGCGGGCAATTGCGGCCCCAATACGTCGGATGCATATTTTTCGTATTCAGGTAGGCTTGCTACCATGTTTGAAATAATTAAGCCTTTTAAATTATCCTGGTATTTTAGCGCATATTCCATGGCCAGAATTCCGCCCCAAGATTGACCGAGCAGATAAAAATTATCCTT
>NZ_JBGTCA010000131.1:0-4936 GCF_041749095.1 Aquiflexum sp.
CCTCTGGAGAAATTCCTGGAACTGAAGGTATATGTTTGGTTTAGGGTATTGGGATAATCGACATCATGGACTACGGCGCCATTGGCGTTGATGATCTGGATATTGACAATTTCAAAACTCCTCAGGTTAAATGCGATATTGAACACATCCCTGGCAGGATTTGGGAAAAGCACTGCATTACCACTTTCAGGCCTGACAGGATTGGGGTCGGCTCTCAGGAAGAATTCAAATCTATCGAAGTAAATTGGGCTGTTGTTAACAGAGCCATTTTCCACGACAAGGGCCATCCTGCCGTTTTGGTTACCTCCCCCGGCAAATTGGGAAAGGTCTACAAATTCATTTCTATAACTTGCACTGCTGTTTCTGTCCACATTGGGAGTATTCACTGTAGTAATTTCCGATCCCGTTTTTCTCCATAATTCAGTGTAGGTTTGTCCACCATCAGGACTACCAAGAACCTTAAGGACAGTATTGGGATCTACCTGTCCCGCAGCCATTTCAAAATGAATACTGGCCTGGGAGCTTTTTGACAGATCCAGTAAAGGTGAGGCAAGCCAATAACTGTTATCCGGCAAAGTATTTTGGAGGACAACTACATTGTCTGATAAGGTTCCTGATTGTACGGGTACTAAAGTAAATGCAGTATTATTATTCTCGGGGTTGACTGAAATCCAAGGGCTTAAGGTAGTCCTGTTCACAAAATTTTCCCGCCATGGAGATGTTAGTCTATTGAAATCATGTACTACATACTGGATGAGTCGAATCGGATCCCGTTCATTTTGGTCAAAGCTTGGAAATAAAATGGCGTAATCAAGTTTGTTCAATCCATCGGTGGTTGACTTGGGCATTGTAAGTTCCAAAGTTCCGCCGGGAGGAACCATGACCCTAACATCGTAAAACTGCGCGGTCCCGTTGTTTGTCTGCCTTCTGAAAATAAAACCGGTCAATGGTAAATTTCCGGTATTGGTGAGGAGCACTTTTTCCTCAGTATTGGTATTGGTGCTGACAGTAAGGGGCATAAGTAGGCTATCCAGTCTTGCATCATACCTATATACTTCCTCTTCCAATATTTCCAAATCTTTGATATAGATGTTGTTGCCATTGTCATTTTCGTTGATAATGGCAATCCGTACATCCGAAAATCCGGCATATTCGCTCAAATTTAGTAATTCCCTTCTAAATTGACTTTCGCTGGTTGGGATAAATTCCCCGGAAATCAGCTCAGTAGTACTCAAAAACCTCCAATCTTTGGCATAATTGGCATTGAGTATTTCAAAATTATTTCCACAATCAGTGGATACTGCGATGGTCAGGAAATCGGAAGAGTCATCATTCGACCTGGCAGCATGGGCCAGCATAAAAGTCAACTGTGCATTGGTCGTATTGCTCAGGTCTATTCTTGGCGAAAGTAAAATATCCCTTTGCCTAACATTTTCAAAAGTGGGATACCTGAAATTTCTTATCACCAAAGCCTCTGTGCTTTGGCCGTCCAATGTCAATACGGTCCTTTCCCAGGTAAGTGAATCATCAGGGTTTTCAATGATCCAGTCAATGCCAATATCATCCAAATTGAGAGCGTATGGTAAGGAAATTTCAGGTTGTAAAACAGGGGAGGATGAAAATTGATTATTGGAAGGATTAGGGTCAACCACATTGTTGACCAATATAATCCGTATTTCAAAATCATTACCTGTAGGGGGTAAGGATATTGGATCAAAGGACAGGATTTCGGATTCAAATTCTCCAAGATCCAAATCAAAATCCTTTGTTTCAAGGACGACGCCATTATTGATGATGCTAAGACGGGCGGAATTGATTCTGTTCAGTCCATTGTTGAAAACTTCCACCTTTGGTACAAATTCCAGATTACAGAAAAGATCCAAAGGCTCCAATACTCTCGCTATTCCCAAGTCATTTTCAAATCGTATTGGGGCAAAGGCTGCCCGGCTGTTTACCAAACTTGCCCTAAAAGGACTCTCAGCCAAGACCACATCAATCCTATCCACCTGACCTTGTGTAAATAAATTCTGACATGCATCAGGGGTATAATCCATAAAATTTTCAGACATGTCCCTGCTATCGCAGGAAAATTTGGGTGCAGTCAGTCGGCAATTGTAATTGTTAGCTTCAAATTGTAAAGGGGTATCAGCCACAAAATCATCTAAGTCACAACCCGTCAAATTGGCATTTCCGGCAGCCCAAGTATGGTGAAGACCCAGGAAATGTCCCACTTCATGGGTCAGTGTTCTCCCCCTTGAATTATTGTCAGCATTACCACCTTCACCAAACCATCTAAAGTTCATCCAAACCCCATTAAACCCTTCAAAAAGATCCGCAGGACCTGACCCGGGAAGACTCATAAATGGTAATACAGAAAATCCAAGAAGGTTTGGATTGGAAAATTGCAACACCCAAATATTCAAGTACTCATCGGGAGGCCATTGGGAAGTTTGCCAAAGAGATGTTGCTGCATTAATGTCGTATGAATTAAGTGGCCCCTGTACCCTGACCACTCCATCTGTTGGCCTACCGAGGGGATCCTGTTTGGCCAATACGAATTCTACATGGGCATCAGCAGCCACCGGGAGAAATTCGACCGGCGTCTGAATGGCATCCGGATTCATTCTCCTAAAATCCTCATTCAAAACCCTTATCTGCGACTCAATCTGTTGCATAGGGATGTTGGCACCGGTTCCAACTGCTGTCCCGGTGTGGATGACATGGATCACAACCGGGATTACCCTGACTTCTTGTTGTTTTCTTTGAATCGCCGGATCGGATTTTCTTTTCCTGATTTTTTCCTCCATCCATTCTTCAAATTTCTCGGTTTCATTTTTAAGACCGAATTTTTCCCGAATCATTTCTGTGGCGTGAACTGTGCCGCATTGTTCATCATGGACATGTTCTGTTTTAAAGAGGGTACCAAAACTTCTCTGTGCGGAGCTGTTTTGCAGGTTAAAAAATAAAAGGAATACTGCAAATAGTAAGGCTTTGAATAAAGAAGATTGAAGGAGCTTCATACTGATAAATGAGAACTTAAGGAATCAGGGAATTCAATATGTAAAACAAGAAATTGATTATACAGTTTTGAAATTCGCATTTTTTTGAAAACTAGTTCAAATTAACATAAAATAAAAGTATTTTTTTTTACTAAGATTACAGGTTTATAGGTTTATGGTTTGAAAATAATGGATAATTTAGCCAAAAATTTATCACTCATAAGTTTACGGATTTGCAGCGGGGTATTTTTATTTCAGTTCTATTTGCCATAGTGATCTTTCAGATATTGGGAGAAAAAGTACCTGTCAATGAAGGTGCTTATGGAGATGGCGTGTTTTACAGGGAGGTAGCGGTTTCCTTTTTGGACCAAATAGAAGATGAAAGCTATAACATGGTTCAGATTCAACGTCTGCTTCCCTTTGCGATGGTAAACATGATTTTTTCATTGTTTGGGTTTGACCATGATTATGATAGTCTGATGAGCGGAATGTTGATCTTCCATTTTTTGATGCTGATTCCGGGGATTTACTGGTATTTCTCGCTGACCAACAAAATGAGACTGAGAAGTTCAATGACCTTTTTGGGATTTATTCTGTTATTTGTCAATTTCGCCATACTGAAAGAAACCTGGTACAACCCTTTTTCCACTGATTTTACAGCGTTGATATTGGGAATAGGACAGGTCAATTATTTTGTGAGGCACGAAAGACAAAAGCTTTTTTTGGTTTCAATTATAGGTGGCTTTGTTTGGCCGACTTTATTGCTGACGGGTCTGATTCTGATTTTTTTACCGAGTGATTCCATGCAGTTGCATGAAGGACCAAGACCAAAATCCTTTTTTCCTATTTTGGCATCTGCTGTATTTCTATTGCTCCTGATACTTATCAGTTCTTTTACCGGGCGATTTGCTTCCGGTGAAACCTGGAATATTGTATTGCACAAGCTTTCCTTGCTGTCAATGGTAGCCTTTGCTTTTATTTTTATGTTCAAAAATCCCATTCAATGGAAAGTAAGTTGGCTGCTGTTCAGAAAAAAGCTTAAATCACAAAAAGCCATCAGACTGTTGATGATCTTGTTGGCATTTGTATTTGTTGTTTTTCTATTGTCAGGAAGCAACCACAATATCAATACCGAGGGACTTATGCAGGGGTATTTTGGGGGGATGTTACGATATCCTCTGGATTTTCTTGTGGGGCATTTGATGTATTTTGGATTTATCATCCCACTTTCCCTGGTGTTTTTTCCAAGGATGGTCAAAGAAATGGCCAAATTGGGAATGGGATTTACGGTCGTTTGTCTGATCCTGTTTATTCTGGTATTACATCCCGAATCCAGGCTGTTGATGCCTTTGATCCCTTTTCTGGTTTTTTTGTTGTTGAAGGCATTGAGGGCCTACAGGATTTTGGATAAGGATTTATATATCGTAGCGGGCCTGAATGTATTTTTGTCGGCTTTTTGGTGGCCTCTCAATGTGAAAGGCATGTCAGAGGCGTTGTCATCGTTCCAAAGGGAGGTCATCCATGCCTTTCCTGCGCAAAGGTATTGGATGCATTTTGGGGATATGATGTCATGTCCTGTGTATTTTGTGGGAGGGATATTATTCTGTATTCTGGTCTTTTTGGCATGGCGGGGGAAAGGTAGGTATATTAGGCAGAGTAAGCAGTCTCAATAGGCAGTGTTCAGTAGGCAGTGTTCAGTGGCAGTGTTCAGTGGGCAGTGTTCAGTGGGCAGTGTTCAGTAGGCAGTTGACGATGCCTGAATTCCACTGACCATTTTTGTTAACTGTGCACTTTGGATATTGCATAGATTACATCTGGATTCTGAAGCTTTTGTTTGGCTTTAAAATGATGGGGCTCGATGCCCCACCATTTTAATTGCGTCGATTGACTCTGTCATCTTCGCTTCTGTTTGGCTCCTTGAATGTAACCATTTTTTT
>NZ_JBGTCA010000132.1:0-28651 GCF_041749095.1 Aquiflexum sp.
TCCCAGAATTTAAGACCATGGTATCCTTCGGATGGTTCAGTGAACTGTGGAAACTTCCCATTGCCCCAATTGTAGTTTCCTCCATCTACGATTACACCCCCTATGGAGGTTCCGTGACCACCAATCCACTTAGTGGCCGACTGTACTACAATGTTGGCTCCATGCTTAATTGGCTGGAATAAATAACCCGCAGCACCAAAGGTATTGTCCACAATCATTGGTAGGTCGTGTTTTTTTGCCAAAGCAGCAATAGATTCAAAATCAGGAATATTGAATTCGGGATTGCCAATGGTTTCCAGGTAAATGGCTTTGGTCTTGTCATCGATGAGTCCTCCAAAATCCTTCGCATGGTTTCCTTTTGCAAATCTTGCTTCAACGCCGATTCGCTTGAAAGCGACTTTAAATTGATTGTAAGTACCACCATACAAAAAGGAGGTGGAAACAAAGTTTTCTCCAGCTTGTAGAATATTGTTCAAAGCTAAAAACTGTGCTGCTTGTCCCGAAGCGGTAGCCAAAGCTGCAACTCCACCTTCCAAGGCGGCCATTCTTTGTTCGAACACATCTGTGGTAGGGTTCATGATCCGGGTGTAAATATTCCCGAATTCCTTTAGAGCGAATAAATTGGCACCGTGTTCTGCTGAGTTGAACACATAGGAAGTGGTCTGATAGATGGGTACCGCCCTTGCATTGGTAGCGGTATCGGGTGCCTGTCCGGCATGGAGCTGGAGCGTTTCAAATCTGTAAGTTGACATAATTGATGATGTTTATTGGTTAAGGGTAAATTGAAGGTACAAATTAGTAAATCCGATAGGATAAATAGGGTTGATGCAAAAGTAAATTTTTCACCAACGCATGTAACTGCAAGACCAACAACATCGGCAAAATGGAGTTGTGATCTGGCGTAAAACTTTTAAACTGGGATTTGCTTTTTTCGGATTCATCATGTCTGGAATTTATATTTCCAACCGGGAATATACCCACTTGGCAGGAATTGGCACCTTTTCAACGAATCGAATGGTTGCCAGAGGGTCATTGAGCCTGTCTCTTACCTCTTCTGTATAAATCCCAACACTTACATAAAAAGTGAAAGGATAACACAAATTAAATTCCCAAAGCTTGTATATGCAAGGGAATGGGGGATTTATTTTAAAATGTGGTTGTGGGCTTTTTTCTAAAAGCATTTTTTTGGAAAAAATCTGTTAACTAAATAAGGGAGGGATTTAACCCTAATTTGGTCAATTCTGACTTGAACCGTTCGAATTCGAACAGTTTTCACTCATCCTCAGATAACTATTTTTTTTGATCTTACCTTTAAAACTATGGGTTAGTGGTGGGCCAAATGTATCGCAACTTAGTTTATCTGATAGTTAAAAAAATATTTTTCAACTAAACCTAAATTCATAAATATTGGCATTCCATTCGCTGTGGGGCTTTCTGTTAATTTTAAACAAACAAAACCAACAAAATGAAAACCCAACACAGATTAGAATTTAGAGAGAAATGTCTGTCTTTTTCCCATTTCTTAATTAAAAAAATGCGACTTCAGTTAATGGTGATAACTATGATACCCATGTTATCAAGCTGTCTGGACAACAACCTTACTGTAGTGACTGAAATCAATGAACAATTTACAGGAATCAATGCCATTGAAGTAGATGGAGCTTTTTTGGAAGTGGAGTATGTGGGAGAAAGTGGTCTACAGGAAGTGACCATGGATGTACTTCTGAGATCCAATTCCGATAAAAGGTATGAAATCATCCATAATGTGGAAGGGGAAAAGCTCAGGATTGAGGTGAAAACAAATAAAGGAATTGCCGGTAACCTCAAAGGAGAAGGACATATCAGATTGAAAGGTCCCAGAAATATCTTGGTTGATATGGAATCCGGATCAGGAAGTTTATCAGTTCAAAATGTGGTTTCCACAGAAGCGAAGTTGGCTGTAGGTTCAGGATCAGTTATTGCAAAAAACATTTCAGCAACCAATATATTCTTAACCTCCTCGTCGGGAACGGTCAAAGCGGAGGCGTTAACCGGTAAACTTACCGCAGTAGTTTCTTCAGGAAAAATGGAGTTTTCAGGTATTGACGGAAATATTGATGTCGATGGTTCCAGTGGTGAGATGAAATTCACAGGAATCAATGGGCTCGTGAATGTCAATATCAGTTCAGGTAAAATTGAGATGAACAATGTAAAGTTTCTTGGAAAAGCCCACTTATCTTCAGGACAATTATTTGCGACTAATACCGGTTTGAGTGGAGAAACATCATTAAAAGTTTCATCAGGATCTATCTATATTCAGACTTTAAGCAACCTGGGCAATTTTAACTTCAATATCACCACAGGAAGCGGAAAAGCAAGGGTCGGAACCAATCAGGCCTCAGGTTCTCTGGTCATCAATAATGGTGCTGCAAATACCATCCGAGGTGAAGCCAGTTCGGGTAAGATAGAAATTGAGAATTAAAGCTGAAATTTTAATTCTGTCTAATTGGTAACCTAACTCTTCTAAAACCTAGCAAGGTGTTTTAGCCTTTTCTAGATGTAATATCATTATCTAATAAAGGAATTTAAAATGAAATAAGTGTTGTACGTTTTGTACAATTTCATTATTTTTAGCATCTGGAGATCACATAATATGAATGCGAAAATTCTAGATGTAAGTACAGGAAAAATTAGAAAGGCCGTAATAATAGACGCGAAAGCTACAGAATTGCCTTCCATCCATGATGGATGGGAATTTAATTTCCCTAGTCGACTGAAAGAATTGAGCCATGCTATAGCATATAAGCTTATCCTTAAAGAAGAACCTGAAGTGCTGTTAGGCTGTCTTATATTTCAAATGGTAAATGGAACGGGTCCATATATTGCTTACCTAGAATGTTCACCTGAAAATAAAGGAAAAAATAAAAGATTTGATTGGGTAGCAGGATGTCTAATTGCCTTTTCATTCAAACAGTCCTTAATAAGAGGAAAAGGTGATTATCAAGGGTATTTGGAACTTGATGTACAGGAAAAGCGGGATATTGATGCGTTTAAAGTTATGTCAAATTATTCCAAGAAGTATGGGTTCAAACGTTATGGATTGACATCCACAATGTGTCTGGTAGATGAGGATGGACATAAACTCATTGAAAAATATCTGGAACATTAATATGATTAGAAATCATAAATTTAAAGTGCAATGAAAAAGCAAGAATTAGAGGATTTCGATGGGAAAGTCGGACTGGATAATCCAAAGAAATGGAACAAGGAAGAACTAAATGCATTTGATTCCAGAGTTAAAGAAAATGCGTCCGGAAGAAGCCCTCAACAAAGAATAAAAAATCAACTTGCTGGATTTCAATATAGTTTGGAAGAAAAGTTGGATCAGCCAGATACTTTTATTGATCTTGAAGAGATTGTCAAGGAATTGATCGACATATTGAATATCACCAAGAAAGAATTGGCTAAGTCCATCGATATGGACAGTCCCAACCTTTCAAAATATCTAAAAGGTGAAAGAAAGTTTAATCCTGACCTTGCCATGAGATTGGGCTCATTCTTTCATATCAAGCCAGAAATATGGCTTGAAATCAGCATGAGAAATGAGTTGCTCAGTCTCAAAATCCAAAAGACAAAATCAGAGAAATACACTAAGTATGATTACGAAAAAGTAATTACCTTCTAAAGTATCTTCTCAATTTTCACCGCTGTCCCTGAAGAAGTCACCATCAGCATGCCTTCGCGGATTGTTTCATAGTCGAGGTCAATTCCGACTATTGCATTTGCTCCAAAGGATCTGGCCTGCATTTCCATTTCGGACATGGCGGTAGCCTTGGCCTCACGCAGTACGCGTTCGTAGGCACCTGCCCGGCCACCCACAATGTCAGTGATGCTTGCAAAAAAATCCTTGAATACATTTGCTCCGATAATGGTCTCACCTGAAACTACGCCTAGATAGGCAGTGATTTTATAGCCTTCTAAACTTGGTGTTGTACTTACAATCATTGTTTTATGGATTTAATGTTGGAAAATTCATTATGCTTTCAACTTCTTTAATATTTGGTGTGATTTTGCCAATGACCCTTTTGGTCCTTAGGTATCTGTTCAGTTCGTATTCGTCATAATCAGGACTTTCTTGGTCGAAGCTACTGATCCTGACCCTTCCCCGTGAGTGGATAAAGGAATTGTCGCCGACCCACATCCCTACGTGCACGACCCTTTCTTTTTTGTCTCCTGATGCTTTTTCACCAAAAAACAACAGGTCTCCTACTTCAAGATTTTCCCAATTTTTGTCCTCGTCCACCTCTTCACCTTCCCATATTTGCTGGGATGCATCTCTTGGAATCACTTGACCATTGAGGAAATAAATGGTTTTGGTAAATCCGCTGCAATCAACCCCTTTGATAGAGGTTCCTCCCCAAAGATAGGGAACACCCATCATAGCTTTTGCAGTTTGGATCAGGTTTTGGGGACTGAGTTGTCTGCTTTCGTTCCACTCCTCAAAAGGTGTCAATTGGT
Organism: Aquiflexum sp.; assembly: GCF_041749095.1. Lineage (GTDB taxonomy): Bacteria > Bacteroidota > Bacteroidia > Cytophagales > Cyclobacteriaceae > Aquiflexum. Next base: position 4,498 of record NZ_JBGTCA010000132.1, read on the forward strand.
CACTTCTCACAAAACCCATCCTGCCATCTGGAAGCAGGATCTCCTGATAATCTTTTTCAGTCCAATCAAGAGAGACTATATTCCCTGCGACCAGGTCACTGACGATTTCCTTTTCATCAGCATCTGAAAAAGCAAAACCACTATTATCTGTAAAGACTGCTTTTGGAAGTTGGTTCCATTCAGAAAGTTCTTTCCCATCCATTACCTGAATTCCACCCGAATCTACCCAAGAGATATATTGATCCGGCGTTTGGACCAGATACCAAGACCCTTCCTTTTTCAATACTCTAAGTGGGGTTCCTAATAATGCCTGTGTGGCCAGTTCCGCCGAGTGTTTCGGGGCACTTCGGATATTGGCCACAGAAATGGTTACCACAGCAAACTCTTTTCCTTCCAAGGATTGATCAGGCAAGGTTGTAATTTGGTCATCGTACCTGATGTCCAATTCATCCAATTTTCCTTTTAGTATTATCAAGGATTCAGTCTGATCGGTTTCACCTGAAAGGACACCATTCGACCATTCAATTTCCCAAATGGCCACCCGCTTGTCCGGTGCGTATTCGGATTTGAGATCAGAGATCAGTTTTTCAACCTGATTATCCTTTTCATTCTGGCAGGAGGATATGATGATCAAAATGATCACAACCATGAATCTTGAATATTTTCTGTTCAAGGAAGTTTTGTTTAGGTGTTGGAAATAAAAAAACCGTGGTAAATACTACCACGGTTTAAACTTAAATCAGTTTCCGTTTTTTTCCAAACCGGGAGACCTTTCCAGGAATTCCTGATAGAGCTTGATATGCCGGTTGCTCATCGGGACACGATAGCCATCAATAAATACATGGCTGATCTGTGTTTTGGTTTCAAATGGATCTCCTGTCGAAACAAACAAGGTGGCATCCTTTCCTGTCTCAATAGAACCCAACCGGTCGGCTACCCCAAATATCTCAGCGGCATTGATCGTTACAGATTTGAGTGCTTCCTCTTTACCCATTCCGTAAGCTGCGGCAAATCCTGCATTGAAGGGGAGGTTTCTGGTATTTTCGGCATCATTGCTTCTGATCACTACCTTCACGCCTGCTTTGGCCATTTTTCCGGGATTGGTATAGGCTGCATCATACCTGTCCGATGGACGGGTCGGGATAGATAGCATAGGTCCTGTTACTACAGGAAGTTTGGCCTCCGCTATTTTGTCCGCAACTCTCCAACCTTCGGCCACACCGGTAAGAATGGCTTTCACATTTTTGGATGGATCCAGTCGATGGCTGCTACAATGTCAGAAGCGGCATTGACTTCGACCAACAAGGGCAGTTCACCTGCAATCACTTTGGAAAGCTGTTCCATTTCAGGATAAAACTGTAGTTCTGCTTTTGCGCCCTTAAGTTGGTTATAAGTGACGGCTCTTTCCCAGATTTCATTCAAGGTTTTTTGGGCTTTTTCGGCTTCTTTTTTGATATCCTCATCACTTCGTCTGTCCCAGGTACTTCTTCTTGCAGAGGAGGGGAAATTGAGCACGACGCCTTTAAACCCGGCATACATTTGATCAGGTGTGTAACCATTGAGGTTGATCAAGGCTGCTGTCCCTGGAAATAAACCACCTGAAGGGACTGCCAATGTGGTCGTCACTCCGCTGACCCTAGTGACCGGAATGGCGATAGAATTTGGATTGACAGCCATCAAAGCCTGCATGTTAGGAGTGACCTGACCGATTTCAGCATAATCCTGGGTTTCAGGTAATGAGTTGACTTCTACTAGTCCCAATCTGCTGCCACCGTCCATCATACCGGGATAGATATATTGGCCGGTACAATCAATTACTTCGGCATCTCCTGCCAATAGGTTTTTGCCCACCGCCTCGATTTTGCCATTGACTATAAGCACACTCCCATTCTCAATGACTCCATTCGTAACTGTTTGAATAGTCGCATTTTGGAGTAGGAATTTCCCGTTTCTTGGCTTGATGAATTCTCCGTCAAACTGGGCATTTGCCAAAAAAGGTAAAATTACCAGAGAGAATGTATAAATGATTTTTTTTAGATTCTTCATTTTCTTTTTGATTAAGGGAAATTAATGGGTGTGATCGAATAAGTTTCTCCCAAAATTGGTAAAGAAAAAATCTACACCATGCATACACCTATGGTCATGTTCTTTGAGGAAAATAGGCTCAATGATATCCGTTGCACTGACCCGAAGCCTCATGTCGTTGTTGTCCTCATTGATGTCAAAATACTTGACCCCATCCACAAAGGTCATTTGGGGAATGGCATATACAGAAAGAGGATGTCCCTCAAAAATCACGAGGTCAGCCTGTTTACCTTCTTCAATGGAGCCTACTTTGTCAGCGATGCCCAATTGTTTGGCAGGATTGATGGTAATCAAAGCCAATGTCTGTTCATCATCCAATTGACCGTATCTCTGGGCTTTGCCTGCTTCGTGGTATAAATGCCTAATCAACTCCCCTGAATCCGAATTGATAGAGGTGATCACACCGTTTTCGGTCAGGATAGCTGCATTGTAGGCAGTTGAATAATATACCTCAAACTTATAAGCCCACCAATCCGCAAAGACAGATGCACCCATGGTGTATGCTGCCAATTCCGGAGCGACCTTAAAGCCTTCATTGACATGGGAGAAAACTATGTTTGTAATCCCAAAATCCCTACAGGTATTGATCAGGGCATAAATTTCATCAGCCCTGTAAGAGTGGCAATGGATAATGATATTGCCATCAAGTATATCCACCAGTGTCTGTATCCTGGTATCGAATTTAGGGGGAACAGGAGTTGCTCCTTTTTTCTTAAGGGCGGTATTATAGGTGTCCCAGGATTTTTTGTACTGAATGGCTTCATTAAAACCGTTTCTGATTACCGCTTCTACTCCCATTCTAGATCTGGGTTGAATTCCATTGCCCCTCCCATGCACTCTTGTTGGATTTTCACCCAAGGCAAATTTGATGGTTCTTGGCGCTTCTTTCATGAAAAGGTCTTCAGGATTTCCTGATCCGTACCGGTGTTTCAAGGTGATGTTCTGACCTCCGATTGCATTGGCAGAACCGTGCATGGCATGGGAGATAGTGACCCCTCCGGCCAAAGCCCTGTAAAGCCCAACGTCATAAGGATCGACCACGTCTGCCATTCTTACCTCAGAGGTGATCGGTGCAGTGGCTTCATTTACTGCATCTAAAGCTACATGAGAGTGGGCATCTATAATCCCTGGCATCAGGTATTTACCTTTTGCATCAATGGTTTCCACATTGGAGGCTGTGAGGTTTTTTCCGATTCTTCGGATGATCCCGTTTTCTACCAATACATCAGTATCTTCCAATGTCCCGTTGGTAATGGTCAGTACAGTTGCATTCTTGATCAGGACAGAACCTTTTGGGGTCTGTGCATTGGCGACCATGACAGCCAACATCAAAAAGGAAATAAGTATATATTTTAATTTTTTCATCTTAACTCTTGATTAACGCTTACTTTGATTAGGTTTTTTTGTGGCATTCAGGGGATAGCTTCCAAAATCTGCCAAGGACATTGTACCGGAAAACTGATCATCATTGATGTCACCTGCAACAGTTACTTCGAGGGACATGCCACCCGCTGCGACCTCAAAAGAAAATGTGAGAGAATTGCCTGAAATACTTATGTTCTTCATTTCTGAAGTAGCAGTGCCACTACCTGAAGGATTGGAGTATGTTATATTGCCTTTGTAGGAGTCACCTTCCTTTTTGATAGACATAAGTCCATCTGAGCTCCCGGCAGGAGTGTCCGAAGTATAATCCCATTCCCCTGCAATTTGGACTGCTCCGTTCTCACCATTTCCATTTCCCTTTCCGGCTTTTTTGGTCTTGATTTCATAATCAAAAATATACCCATCAGCTACCACATGTTTTATATGTGCCTCCTCACTGAAGATTGGTTCTGTAAAAATGACCAAATTGGCCAGTTTGCCTTTTTCTATCGTCCCGGTAAATTTTGAAATCCCAAGAATATTTGCGGGATTGGTTGTCAAAGCTGCTAAAACTCCGTTTTCACTTAGACCATTTTCAACCATCAGTTTCAGGTTTTTCATCAGGTCTGAATTTTTCCCACCCATTGAAGTGAAGCCAAAAGGTATCCCTGCTTTTTCCAAGAGGCCTGCTTGCTTCAAAATATTTTCATAAGCTTCCTTGGCCCTATTTGTTCGTGCCTTCATTTCATCTGAAAGGTCTTCGGTTTTTGCCTTGGTGATTTTATCATCAGGAAGTTTCATACTCAATAGCACCTGGGCATTGGCTGCTTTGATTTCATTGATGACCATATCAGCCTCGGTGACACCTACCAAAACAAGTCTAAAACCATTCTCTTTTTGTAGCGAAAGCGCTCTTCTAATTTCGAGGTCATTGGAAACTTCAAACATGATCGGAATGCCTTTGTCAATTACAGGATAGAAAGCCTGTAGGGTTTTGTTCATCTCAGGTCTGTTCAGTCCGCTGTTTGATGCAAAAAGTCTTTGATGCTGGGCTGAATATTCAGCATTCTTATAAAGATCTCTGAACTTGGCCATGATACCTAATTGGGTACCTGGATAGGCACCTCTTCCTCCTCCTACACTCCTGAATTTGGCATTGAGCGCGGTGTTCTGGGCCAAAATATTGGTAGAAGCATTTCCTCCCAATACCACCACAGCAGCTTTTCCTGGTAGCATTCCACCATCAGGAATAATTTGGGCAACGGTAAAACCGCTTTTTCTCCAATCGCTGATCTGACTGTTTTTGAAGTCAAAGTTGTCGAGGACATTTCGCCAAGGTGTTATGCCGGCGTTTTCATCCGGAGGATTGGAGGGGTCAAAATTGGATGGTCTTTCCGGATCAGCAGGTTTGGATACTCCTGCACTGCTTGCGCCATCTATAAATCCCGGATAAATGTACAGGGAATCCCCATCAATTATCTGGGCTTCATTTGGGATGCGAACATTAGTACCGACTGCCTCTATCAGACCGTTTTTGATCAAAATTGTTGCTCCTGAAATTGTATTGCCCGGTGATGTGGTGATGGTGGCATTTTTAATTGCGTAGGTTCCGGTAACTCTTCTTTCCCCTGTGGGATCACTCTGTGACCAAAGTGGATTATAAGATAGGAAAAAGAGGAAAAACAGGAAGCCACTGAATACTTTTAACTTAGGGTTCATATTCATAGAAATAGTCTAAAATTGATATTTTTAATGACTTGTAAGCTAGCGAAAGAAAATTTTTCAAAAAAAGTTATTTTTTTTAATAGGCGATATAGGTTAAGAACGGCAAAAAATTTTCTGCATAATGCATTTTAGTTCTTCTGTATTTTTTGATAAAATTTTTATAATATTTCGGGTCTATCAACACTTGTTTTTTAACTTTTTTTACGACTATCTTTATTCCACTAAGTCACCCAAAATTCTTTAAAATGAAAAATGTATTGATTATCGAAGACGATAAACTGATATCTAGTTTGGTACAGTTTAAGTTAAAAAAAGAAGGCTACAATGTCACTATGGCTGAAGATGGAATCGCAGGCATAGATGCCATCAATCTATTGCAAACTGACCTCATTATTACTGATGTGATGATTCCATTCAAAAACGGGATTGAAATTATCCACCATGCCAAAAAAGTAAGTCCAAAAGTCCCCATCATTGTCCTTAGTTCACTGGGAGAAGAGGAAGGTACTGTCATGGAGGCATTCAATCTTGGTGTATCTGATTTTGTTCCAAAACCATTCAATCCGAATGAACTTGCCATGAGGGTTAGAAGATTAATCAATAACTGATAGATGATATTTGAAGCTGGACTGAGAAGCCTAAAAAAACTGATATTCACCCTTGTTTTTTTAAAACTTTTTTTTTCCGGTAATCTTGTTGCACAGGACGATAGTATCACTGTTACTGGTTTGCAATCTGTTTTGGAAAATGTAGATGAAGTTCCCGGTTTGGAGTTTATCGTTTATTTCAAAACACTTAATGATACAACTGATCTAACTCTTCTCAATTTAAGTCAGCATGCTGACTCTGTTAATTTTTGGTTTTCTGATACCATTCTTCTTTACAATCAAGCGAAAGAATTGAATGCAGGTCTGTCCCTGTTGAATGAAGGTTCCGGGTCGATTAATTATTTTTTATTCAAAAGAGAAGTCAGTGAATCAGGTGTCTTGGAATATTTGGATAATCTGATCAGGAATGAACTCTTTGATCCATCAGGCATTGTCAATAATTCATTTACAAATGAAGGTGAACTGGTGCTACTCGGAACAAAAACGGCTTTTCGGCCATATTATAAGCTGAAGGTTAAGATCCTGAGTGATATCAAAATGCTTTTATTATTGGCTTGTTTGGGCATGTTTCTGATTGCCTCACTAATAATGGTATTGGTGATGTTTGTCATTAAATCAAAGAAAAGGAGAAAAGAAGTCCTGACGCTAAGATTTAAGAATTTATGTTACGGACCAATTTCCGATCTTCTATTTGATGATGAACCGGAAAGGTTGAAACAGTTGAAAAGGGAGGAATTAGTTTGCTTATTTCCAAAAGGTCACCTGGATATTGACCTTTTCAAGGATGTGATGATTCAGGAGATCATCAGTCTCAATAAAAATATGAAGGGGGATTTTAAAGCCCGCCTAAAGCTTATATATAGAAAGCTTGAACTGGATAAGCATTCCATAAAAAAATTATCATTTAAACGCTGGGACGTTGTGACCTCGGGGATAGTTGAAATAAACGAAATGGATGTCATTGAGGCAGTACCGATCGTAGGGAAACTCACTTCCCATGTGAATTTTTATATCAGGTCAAATGCTGTGGCCACCATGCTGAACATCTCAGAGGATATGACCTTAAAGGTACTGGCGGATCAACGCTATCCTTTGTCCAAATGGCAACAGATGAAATATTATAGGATCATCAAGTACCTTAACAATAAGGGAAATGTTCAGTTTGATTTACTTTTTGAATCCAAAAATGAATCTGTCCGGGTTTTTGGAATAAAGCTGGTCAGGTATCTTGGTTTGGTTGACAGACTTTCAGTACTCCGCCAAATGTACCGGACTGCATCAATTAATGAGAAAATTGAGATATTGAAATGCTATGACAACTTTAACCACTTAGAAGGTTTGGACGATATACATACTGACCTTAGTACTTCTGACAAAACACTTTTTTTAAACGTAGTCAAGGTTTTGAAAAATTTAGGTTCTGAGGTATCCCAGATCATTTTGATGGAATGGTTCAGAAAAACGAAGGATTTTGAATGCAGATTGAAAATATTGGACGCTGTTAATTCACTAAATCCGGAATTGGTTACATTAAGTAATTTTTCTGCAAATGAGGAACAAGTCAATCAGATTATAGCACACCTTAAAGATCCCATTCTCAATCATGTATAGTATTTTATTCCATATCGTGATTGAATTAATGGGCATACTCTTTTTGGTGTATAGTTTTTCCATTATCACGATTTATCTGATAATGGCGGTGTTGTCCGGTCTGGAGATGAGAGATCATCTGAGAAAAAACAAATTTGCAGATTATTTGGATGTCATCACGAGCCCGGTTTCACCTGGAATTTCTATTATTGCCCCAGCCTATAATGAAGGCATGAACATCGTTCAGAATGCGAAAAGTCTGCTGACACTACATTACAGCAGATATGAAGTGATCTTAGTGAATGACGGATCCAAAGATGACAGCTTGGAGAGAATGGTGGAAAGTTTTGATTTGGTTAAAACTGATTATGCCTACAATTATCAGATTGAATGCAAAAGGGTCAGGGGTGTATATAAATCCGCCAACAGGTCATTCTCCAAACTCATTTTTGTAGATAAAGAAAACGGCGGAAAAGCAGATGCACTGAATGCCGGGATCAATGTCGCGCAAAATGAGATCCTTGCCTGCATTGACGTGGATTGCATACTTTCAAGTGATTCCCTGACCAGAATGGTTCGCCCTTTTATGGAGGAGACCAATAGGAAAGTAATTGCTGTAGGCGGGGTCATAGGGGTAGCCAACAACTGCGATGTGAAAGACGGGACCGTAACAAAATATAGAGTTCCGGATACCTTATTGGGGAGGTTTCAGGTGATCGAATATTTCAGGGCCTTCTTGATGGGTAGGATGGCCTGGACAAGGATCAACGGCTTGATGTTGATATCAGGCGCTTTTGGTTTTTTCGACAGAGAACTGGTATTGAAAGTAGGAGGATATTTCCCTAAAACAGTGGGCGAGGATATGGAATTGGTAGTCAGGATGAGAAGGCACATGTATGAGATGGGAATTGCCCATAAAGTTGGCTTTGTCCCTGACCCGTTGTGCTGGACAGAAGTGCCTGAGACGAAGGGTGTGCTCTCAAAACAAAGAAACCGCTGGATGAGAGGAACAATCGAAACTTTACAGCTTCACCAAAGTATCAGTATGAATCCCAAGCAAGGTGTGCTGGGTATGGTATCCTATCCTTTTTGGTCAATCTTTGAAAAGTGGGCACCGATTCTTGAATTTATAGGATTGATATACACCATGGTGATGGTCTTTACCGGTGACATCAGTGCTTTGTATTTTATAGCGCTATTTGTACTCATTTACTGTTTTTCTATCCTGATTTCCTCATTTAGCATTTTGTACGAAGAGATTGCTTACAATAACTATAAAGATAAAACGGATCTGAAGAAACTCATTAAAACCATTATTCTGGAGCCTTTCTTGGTCCATCCACAATTGGTATGGTGGGGACTGAAAGGACATTGGCACTTCATCAAAGGAAAAGGAGGCTGGGGCGAAATGATCCGGACAGGATTCAAAAAAGCCACTGATAAACAAAAGGTAAGTACTGTGACTCCATAAAGAAATGCGAAGATGAAGAGACATATAATTTTAATTTCTTTACTGATGCTATCAATACAGATGATTTCTCTATCATCAGCGATAGCTCAGGAAAGCTTTGATCCGGATGAATTATATTTTGAAGCAAGGAAATTGATATTGGATGGGAAAAGAGAAGAGGGAAGAGACATCCTCCGAAAAGTACTCTCACAATATCCGGAGTATGCAGACGTTTTGGTTTTGATGGGGAGGTCTTTTAGTTGGGATGGACAGTATGATTCTGCTGGGATGTATTATGAAAGAGCCCTTTTGGCAAGCCCTGAATATGAGGATGTGTATGTCGCTTATATAGACAATCTATTTTGGAGCGGGGATTATGAAAAGGCCTCTGAGGTACTTGAAACGGGAATCGAAAAAATCGGTCCTTCCTCATCAGCTTTGAAATACCGAAAGTCAAGATTGTATTATTACAGAGAATCCTACAAAGAAGCGCTTAAGCTTGCCAATGAGGTATTTGCCAAAGCCCCAAAAACGGAAGGGATATTGGGTTATATACAGACATTGAGGAGGCTTACCCGGATAAATGCTGTCGGTGCCACCTACGACTATGATTCATTTGCCGATGCTATCAGTCCATGGAACACGTATTCACTTTATGGCAGGACCAGGACTAATCTGACCGGTTCCCTTATAGCAAGGGTTACTCATTCCCAGAGGTTCGACGATAGCGGTACACAGTTTGAATTGGATGCATTTCCTTCATTGGGTAAAAATTCTTATGGCTATTTGAATGTTGGTTTTTCGGAGGCCTTCTTTTTCCCAAAATTCAGGTTTGGTACAAGTGTTTTCTGGAATTTGCCAAAAGCCTATGAAATTGAGGCAGGTTATAGGTACCTTCAGTTTTCTGAAACAACACATATCATCACATCTTCATTTGGAAAATACATTAGTAATTGGTGGTTAAACTTGAGATTGAACGTTATCCCCGGAGCAGAAGGCTCATCAAGCAGCGGCAACTTACAGGTCAGGTATTACTTTAGCGGGCCGGAGGATTTTTTCAGTTTACAGGCCTCTACAGGAGTTTCCCCGGATGAGGAGAATAGAGACTTTCAATCCCAGTTATTAAATTCTTACAGGGTCAGGGCTGGTTACCAACACCTATGGACTCCGAGATGGATAGGATTTGGATTTGTGGGGTATTCAAGAGATGAAATTTCAAAAACCAATTTCAGAAACAACTTGAACATTTCAGTAGGTACCGAATTCAGATTCTGATGAAAAAATCTTGGTCCAAATATTTTCCAGCAGAATTGAAGCTTTTATCCTTCTGGCTTTTTTTGGCCCTTTTGTTTTTTGTTGCAACACCTCTTTTAAGTTTGGGTGTATGGTATTTGATTCCTTCCGGTCAATTTGGGGTTTTGATTGTCAATAAAACCGTTCCCGATCACGAATATCAAGAACACCAATCCATTCATTGGCTGCTCAATCATTTTAGATATACCAAACAGGATGGTGGGTTTTATGATCAATCAAAAGATTATTTCGGTTACTTCCCGGGAACCACTTTGGAAGATGCTAGTATTAATGATTTTTCTTCGCTTTCAGAAAATGCAATAGACAAGTTGTTGACTGATAACCATTTGGTGTATTTTGCAGATACCTATGGTGTATATGAAAACGACTTCATGGAACCTGTATTGGAAGGGCCTTCCAAAAAAATTTATGGTGGAATGGATCAATCCGATATTGGATTTTTGAAAGCAGCGTACAAGAAAGAAATTGACATCATTGCCGAGTTCAATACCATAGCTAGCCCGACAAGTAAAGCAGTAAGGATGGAATTTGAAAACCTTGCAGAAATTAAGTGGACGGGCTGGATTACAAGGTATTTCGATGAATTGGATACCCTGCTGAACATTGATTTGCCCAGATGGCTGATCAATGGTTATGTTACCCATCATAAAGGGACTTGGGGCTTATCAGGTCCTGGAATGGTTTTCCTGCATGAAAACGGATCATTGGAAATATTACAGTTCGGAAGGGATTTTAAGAATAATGTTCCAAACATTGTTTCGACCTCCAAGAATCAAAAAAAATACGAAATACCGGAAATTGTCAAATATCCATATTGGATTGATGTGGTTTTGGTAAGCAGGGAATTTGAAGTTATCTCCTATTATGATTTGCTTCCAACTGAGGTAGGAATTGGTAAATTGCGGGAAATGGGTGTACCAAGGTATTTTCCTGCAGCAGTGGTAAAAGAAAACGGCAACGGTAAGTTTTACTATTTCTGTGGTGATTTTGCAGATAATCCAGTGAGTGGAAGCTCTTATAAGTTTTTTGGAATATCGAAGTTATGGAGGATGTTCTTGCAGTCAGAGGATTATTCCCAGAGGGACAGTTTTTTCTGGAATTATTATTATCCTCTGATGAAAAACATCATAAAGGATTCTGAAGCACGGCGAAGGCATGATTGAGGAGATTTTTATTATTTGGCTATTGGTATCATAGTGGATAACAAAGGGAATTTTATTGGAACCACATAAGAAACAAAAGGGAACAAAAGACTATATCACAAAAAATTGATATTCAGTAACTTTTGTTTTCTTTTGTCGCTTTTGTGGTTCCATCATTTTTGTTAAAACAATAAAGCCGGCTAATTAGGCTGCCATTGACAGAATATTGATAAGTGCAATTATTTACTGGTTTCGCATTAATTTCACTTAAATTAATTATATATAAATCAAACCAATGTAATTACCTATTCTGAACATATCCAAAATGTTACTACCATTGGCGAAAGTGACTCACTTTCTCCCGCCTTCTGTCTCCTGTCTTCTTTCCTTTTCCAACCAAAATTTACCTCACTGGCAAGTAGATCCTCAGGGAATCCGGGATGATCCTGTTGTTTTCGGTGGCATAGCGGTTTGAATTCCTGTAACTTTCGAATTCCCGGGCCAGTTTTTCTTTCAGTCTGATATCTGTGACCGGTTCCATATCCATGTTGTCATAGAGCCGGTAAAGTTGGTTGTCTGAAAGTACATGGTCATTGCTGATATAATCAATCAGTTGATTTTTGTTTCTCATTAAAGGATTGGTAATGTTGGCCTGAAAAACAGCGGAGGTATCCATTACATATCCCTTCCAGGCAGTCAGTGATGGTAGGTTCAGTTCATAATGAGTTTTCAGGAAAGCCAGAAGGGTAGGGGTGATTTCAAAATGGGTGGTGATCCCATGCATTCTTTTTGGTCTTTGAATTTTTTCGGAGAAGATCATGATGGGAACATGAAACCTGTCCATGGTGGTTGCCAGTGGGATTTCCGGTAGCCTGTGGTCACCTGTGATGATGAATATGGTGTTTTCATATTTGGGCATGTTTTTATACTCCTCGAAAAACTCCCTGATAGCCTCATCCACATAGAGGATACTGGCATACATGCTTTTGTAATTCCTGTAGTCGGTTATCTGCGTGGGATTTGAACGCAAGGTCTTGGTGATATAGGTTTCAAATAGGTCAAAATATTTTTGCTCGTCAGGAATAAGGAAAGGGTCATGAGAGGTTTGGGTCTGAAAAACCGACAATTGTGGTTGGCTGATTTCCCTAGGGATTTTTCTCATGCCATTTTCAAACATGGCCTTGTCAGGATAGCCCCATGAGAATCCTGACTTGGAAGGGGTTTCTTCAAAATCCGCATCAAAGGATGACATATCCAATATCCTGTCCACTTTTTGATATTCCAAAAACGGCCCCACATTATCAAAGTTCCTGTCTGCACCAATGTGATAGTTGGTGAAATAGCCGTTTTGCTTCAATAATGAAAACAAGGATAAGTGAAGCGGAAATTCCGGGGCCTGTTCCATAAATCCTTTTTGGGCAAAAGGAAGGGAACCAAAGATGCTTGTAAGTACTCCAAAGGTTCTTCCTGTGGTAGATAGACCGTTTTTCCAATAAAGTGAATGGTTGCTGAGCGAATCCAAAAATGGTGTGAAACTTCCCAGATATGCTGCTTCGCCTGAATAGGCTTTTCCCAATCCCTCGACGATGATAAAAACCAGGTCGGGAATGGTATCAAATTCAACAAAATAAGGGCTTAAAACATCGGGGTAATTGTTTTTGTGCAGGAAAGGATAATTTGGTTCTATAAATTCTTTTTCTACCAATAGGTTAGCTCTGGTCGGCGGAGATAAATAGAAGTCAAAAAACAGGTAATCCCGGTTTGTGAAGTAATTGTAGGACTGATTGTAAAAATATTGGGTTTTATTGACCGTTAGATTTCTTTCGATTTCACCTAAATTCTGTTGTTTATCCAAGGGCAGAAAATTTAAACCTATAATGAAGGCATAACAGATTATTGTAAAGGTTATCGCAGTGTTGAAATTCAGAGGAAGCCATTTGCCAATACTGAGGATGATATAAACAAGTCCAAAAGCCAATACAGCTGCTACAAGGTTTAACAGGTTGAATTCTCCGGATGCCTTTACCGTGGCAATCACATCGCTTGGAGTATATGCATAGAGGTCCTCCCCTAAAGGTAAAAGCATTTTGGTGAAATAGAATATCAGACCCGCCTGAAACAGGATCAAAAGTGTAGCGGAAGATTTTACAAGTATTTTTCCGAATTTAGGAAAAGCCAGTCCAAGTAGGATATGGAGGATCAATAAAAAACCCAATACATAAAAAACCCATAACAAGTCACTTACAAGGCCGGATGTTAGGATGGTGTTTTTTTTAAAAGGCAAGTTATGGATAACAAAAACCGCCTTTGTCTCCACAATTCGGAACAATAAAAAAATCACCATAAAAGGAATTCCGATTTTCCAGAAATTGATAAATGAAGCTTTGAGATTGGATATTAAATCAGAGCTAATTTGTGCTTGGGTGGACATTGGGTGAAAACTTATAAATAACTCAGTTAACAATACAAACGATTTTTTTTTAAAATTCCTATCTTGCGGGATTATTAGGAAAAATATGAAAAATAAAAGTGTCTTACTGAAAGAGCTATGCAAGAATATCTCTACCACTGGAGCGATCACTTTCAGCTCTCTTTCTTTGGTTAACAAAATGCTTTCTTATGCAGATTTTAATGGGGCAAAGTTGATTGTAGAGCTTGGGGGAGGTGATGGAAGCATCACCAAAGGAATTGTTGAAAGAATGGAAGAAAATACTGTCCTGCTGGTCTTTGAAATCAGTAAAGCTTTTTGTGATAATCTAGAAAAAGAATTTCCCCAGGATAATGTTAAAATAATCTGCGATTCGGCAGAGCATATTGACAAATACCTCAATGGTGAAAAAGCGGACATGATACTTTCATCCCTACCCCTTAGTCTGATCAACAAGGAGTCCCGTGATGAAATCTATAAAAAAAGCAAAGCAGCCATCAATGGTCATGGGAAATTTATCCAAATCTGTTATTCCTATCTGCTGAAATATCAGTTTGCCAATTATTTCTCTGATATCAAAAGCCACTTAACCATTAAGAATTTCCCGCCTACGTTTATTTTAGTGTGCCATTGACCGGTTTATTCATGCCATGACTATTCCTATATTCATGCCATGACTCGAAGTCATGGCATGAATGGTCAAAGTCATCGCATGAATCCATTATGTTAAAAAAACAACAATACATAGAACCCAACATTCTTAAAATAGCCATCATGGAAATGTGCCGGCTAAGAAAGGATGAGAGTTTTTCTCTTGATGATGTTGTGAAGTGGATTTATCCCCAACATTGGATTTATTTTATTTCTGAGGCTGAGGAGGCAATGATGGAACTGTACAGATCGGGAAAAATAATTGTTCTGAAAGATGATATTCCTGTAGTGCCAAATCTGATTTCAAAGGTTTCATACAGGATAAAAGCAAAAGCCAAAACTTCTTGAGTCCTTAAGATGTTATGCCATAAATCAAGTTAACATGAGATCATTACAATTTATGATGGGGATGCTTTTCTTTGCTACTTTGGCATGTGCACAGCAAGCTCCATCCCAAAAACAAAAAAATATGAAGGACCTACCAAAAACAACCGTACAAGTTCCCGAAGGATTTGAAATTGCCACGCTTGGAGGTGGCTGCTTCTGGTGTACAGAAGCGATATATCAGGATCTGAAAGGTGTAGAGAGGGTTGAGTCCGGCTACAGTGGAGGTCATATAGATAAGCCTACCTACAAACAGGTGACTTCTGCCACCACAGGTCATGCGGAAGTGATTCAGGTAATGTTTGACCCAAAGGTCATTACCTACGGTGAAATACTGGAGATTTTTTGGTCAACCCACGATCCCACAACATTGAACAGGCAAGGTAATGATGTAGGACCCCAATACAGGTCAGCGGTATTTTTTCATTCTGATGATCAAAAAAAAGAAGCTGAATTCTACAAAAATAGACTTGCCGAATCAGGTGCTTTCAATAGGCCCATAGTAACTGAGATTACACCATTCAGCAATTTCTATGTTGCGGAAGATTACCATCAAAATTATTTCAATGACAACGGAATGCAGCCCTACTGCCAGTTTGTGATCAGACCCAAAGTTGAAAAATTCAAAAAGGCATTTGCTGAGAAGCTCAAATAAGTATCTTGTTGCAATTTGTTGGATTACACCTTTTCTATATTTAGTTTTGAAATACTAAAATCAGACCATTATGAAAAAGAACATTCTCTATTCCATTCTTGCCATCATCCTCCTATGGTCATGTCAATCACAATCTACTGAAAAAACTAATGAAGGAGTGGATGGCGATACTCCGACAGGGTACTTTGGCGAAGAGATCAACGATTCGGGTGTAGTTTCCTTAACTCAACTGGTTAGTGAACTTCAGGTCAATGATGAATTTGAAGGCAAAGTTGTAGGGGAGATCAAAGAAGTCTGTGCTAAAAAGGGCTGTTGGATGACAATAGATCTTCCAAATGGTCAGACCATGAGGGTGACATTCAAAGATTACGGATTTTTTGTACCACTGAATTCTCAGGGATATCCTGTTGTCATTGAAGGTGTGGCAAGCAGGAAAGTGACTGATGTGGCTACTTTAAAACATTATGCTGAAGACGCAGGCAAGACCAAAGAAGAAATTGAGGCCATCACAGAACCAAAGCAGGAATATGCTTTCGAGGCAATTGGGGTAATTATCAGAGAGGATGCCTGATAGTCTTGGTCCTGTTAAGGGAATCAATAAGTTAGATAGGGAATGATATGGCAATTGCTTTGGATAATCTTAGGGTGGGGAGAATATATGAATTCACCAACATGGGTGAAAAGCGCAAGCTTGAGATTTTGGCCAGGTTATCCGGAGATAACTTCAAAGTAAAGGACCTTGAGACTACTGAGATTTATACCATAGAGGAATTGCTACGTTGGGGAAAAGGGAAAGATTATGAATTAGATGAAGTTATCGGAGAAAGTTCTCACGGACTTGTCCCCAAAAGATTTTAAAAAAAGCCCTTGGAGAAATCCCAGGGCTTTTTATTTGAACCACAAAAGAAACAAAAGGGAACAAAAGACTATATCACCAAAAGTTGATATCAGTAACTTTTGTATTCTTTTGACACTTTTGTGGTTCCATTATTTTTTTGTTAAAACAATAAAGCCTAGCAATCGGGTTCGCAACAACGTAATCGGAGCAGTTTCTCATGAGGAACAGGAAATGTAAATTTGAACACAATAGAACCTCAAGAGATCCCTCGTACCTCGGGATGACGGCTGCCAGGCGGCTAACTTGATGTCATTACCCTTTCTGTATATGCCAATTTTATTACTCAGACACGTGTCACGTTCTGAATTTACTTGACACTTTTTTATTGGTTTTCTTTTGTTTCACACTCTCATCTTTCATCTAAGGAGATTGCCACGTCGCACGAAGGACTGTTCAAAATATCAAAGTTTCCCAAGTGCTCCTCGCAATGACGCACATTCCTTCATCCTTCATCCCTCATCCTTTCTCCCTTCCCCCTCATCTCCGAATCTCTCCCAAATCTAAAATCTAAGATCTAAGATCTAAGATCTACTCTCTCTACCCTCATCCTTTCCCCCCTCCTAATTAAAAGTCTTAAACCCAGGTTCATAAATGATCCTTATAAAAGAACTGAGACCCTCTTGAGCTCTGTTAATGGGAATACCGGTTACAATACCAATCATTAAATTTTCTGCCAGACCTACTCGCATTTGTGGTCTCATTACGGCTTCCAATTTTCCATTATGTATTTCTTTGTTAACTTCAATTCCAATAAAATTTCTGGTACCGGCAATCATGTAATGGAGATTGGTGTGGATTTCATAACTAAAATCACTTTTTTGGTTAAATCCCTTTTCAATTCTTGGGCCTGTATAAATCAATGAATGGTAATTACTCCCCCATCTTTTTGCAGCAATAAAAAAGGGATTGAAGACATTTCCTTTGAACAGATCACCCCGACCAATTTTGTTTAAATCAACAAACTCAAACTCATGTATATACCCAAGTGCCAGGCTGGTTTTGGCTTTTTCTGAAACCAGAAAGGACCATTGTGTGGCGAGCTTTATGGATTCAATCCTATTGGCAGGCTGTGTACGGTCAGTAGGCAGATCTTCTCTTTTGCTGAATAGTGTGACAGGAACCTCAACTTCGAATCCCAATCGGTCTATAGGCGCCCATTCATATTCCACCAATAACTCATATTCATCAAAATCCCGCTTATCTGTCATTCCCATTCCAACGTTCCATTCTTTTTCTCCTTTTCTAGCTCCCAAGTCACGGATAAGATCGATGTAAAGCGGTTCTGCATGGAGGACCTTCGGTTTTTGGTCTGGTTTTGGTTTTTCAAATTCTGCTAAAAAAATACTGTCCAATATTATTCTTTCCAATTTGACACTGTCAATTTGAGCATCCTGTGCCAGTATGCGCCCGCAGGTCAATAACATGACAGCCAGCAATATATAAATCCGTTTCATTGATTTGATTTAAAGGTTTTTTGTTTTATCCAAGCTATGTAATCCCATTATTGTAAAAGGGATAATTGAAAAATCAGGCTTTGGATTTAGGTGGAGGGGAGGATTGCTCTAAATCAATTTCTTTGAAGATATCTTCGTAATAAAAAGTTCTTGAAGTGAGTTTGTTATTTGATTTTTGAAGTTGACAAGTGAAGCTTTTTTCAATGATGATTTTAACATCTATCAATTTTCTTTTTTCATGCGGAACTTCAGTGTCAGGAATCGTTTCATCATCCATATCAAGAACATATTCCAAGACTAATTCGGTAAGAGAATCGATGGGATCATAGTTTTCCAAAACTGTTGAATCCATGACAGATGCGTGGTAAAAATTTGCTGAAAGATTGATGAAATTGATCAAAAGCAAATAATTGATCCATTTCAAAAGGTGATATCTTTTCATTACCAACAACATGCCGCAAATATAGTCAAATATTAAGAAAATTGGGTTTCTTGTTGAATATTCAAATCTTTGGAACGTGACCTACATCACTTTTGTTTGTTCGATATTGACCATGTTAGCAAAGGTTAATGACAGATTATGAAAAATAGGTCTTTAGGGGCAGCGATACTTCAGGGTAAGTGTCCAAAATGCAGGGAAGGTAATATTTTTCCAGTGTCAATATTTAGTTACAGGAAATTGACAGAGGTCAATCAGCATTGCCCAAATTGTGATGCATATCTGATGCCGGAACCCGATTTCTTTTATGGTGCCATGTACATCAGCTATGCTTTTTCAGTGGCGTTGGTCGTTACTGTGTTGATTATACTCAATTATTTTTTTAATGACCCAGAGGTGATGACTTATATCCTCACAGTATTCTTTGCGAATATTATCTTATTGCCACTTATGCTGAGATATTCCAAGATCCTATATTTGTATTGGCTTGGAAAACTGAAGTACACACCCGTGAAAGATTAAGCTGGGTCTTCTTTACCCCGTAACCTCTTAAGCCCACATTTCTTTCTGAACCCCACTTGCTTTCAAAATGAAGTTGTGCAGCTCATAATTCCTTACAAACCCCGGTAAATTTTCAGAACCGGGACCGTACATTGCCAATTCTACATAGTCTCCTGAGTGGTTGTTACCTGCCCATTGAATGGAGTTGTGTAAGGATTGCATGGAGGCCAATGACATAAATGGGAGGTTGTTGGGATTATATAAGCCATCCGCATCTTTTACATAATTTTTCAAAAGTAATTGTGCATCCTCGGTTTTGAAGTGGATGTGCTGATGCTCCATAAAAATATCAATAACTTGTTGCGCACTGAAATCAGGATTGATCTGATTTAATACCCATTCGTTAGAAGCAGTGGTAGTATAAAGCTTTTCGAAATTTTTTTCAGTCAGGCCACTGGGAAAAAGTCCCGGGTTACTATTGCCATGGTCCGTGGTAATGATCACCAATGTTTCTTTATCCTTTTGTGCAAAATCCATTGCGACAGCCAATGCCCCATCAAAATCAACTTGATCATATAGCAATGCAGGTCCATCATTTCCATGGGCTGCCCAATCTACCTTTCCACCTTCTACCTGCATCACAAATCCATTTTTGTTTTTGCTTAATACCTCAATGGCTTTCTTTGTCATATCAGCAAGACTGGGGACAGATGCATTCAATGTTTCATCGTTGACCCGGTCCACTGTATAAGGAAGTCCGTCATCGGCAAAGATTCCTAATATAGGTTTGCCTCCATTTAAGCTCATCATGTCAGATTTGCTTCTAGCTACATCGAAACCGGCTTGTCTGTAAGCATTATATAAATCCTTCTGATCCGATCTCTTTTCAGAGCTAAAGAAATTGCCCCCGCCTCCCATCATCACATCAAACTTCAACTTCATATAATCCTCGGCAATATCAGCCATCGCGTTTCTGCTATTGTTATTGACACAAAAGGATGCAGGTGTAGCATGGGTAATCTGAACAGTTGTCACGCAACCTACAGCCTTGCCCAGTGATTTAAACTTTTGAAGGATTGGGACAGGTCTTTCTCCATTTGGGCCGATATTGAGCGCACCATTTTTGACCCTCATTCCGCCACCCCATGCAGACCCTGCTGCCGCAGAATCAGTCACAAAAGAACTTGCAGAAGCGGTATCCATCAGAGACCTTTTGACAGTATTGGTTTCATACAAACTGATCCATTTTGATGGCCTTCCTTCTTTATGTCTCAATAGGATATCTGCCATATTCAAGGTGCCGGTACTCATTCCGTCACTCACAAGAAATATGATGTTTTTTGCCTGACCTTTTTTCAGTTCGGTGCCATTGGCCAATACTGGATAAGAACCTATAGCCCCTAAACCTAAAGTTGTCAAAAATCCATTTTTGAAGAAATCCCGTCTTTTCATGAGCTTATATTTTGGTATAAATCGTGATTTTAGTTTCTAATCCGTAAATGTGGTTTTTCTGTATTTCGAACCGGTAAATTAATGATTAGCTTTTTGTTATTAAATCGTAAAGTCATCCAATGGTCAAAAATGAGTATTAAAGTTCTAAGAAATATTTTCCTTCAATTTGAATTACTCTCTTAAGACATTTCATTCATTTACCCCGTCATGGCGATAATGACAAATTGAATTTAATATATGAAAACCATAGTTGAAAGTTTGAATATATTTTTAGTTTTGCACCGTGATTCATCTTTAAAAATTCTGATTCTATGTTTTGGAAAAAAATCTTTCCTGTTTTATTTGTAATAATTTTGTTTTGCCCTATGCAGGGTTTTGCCCAGTATTCACCTCCCACTCAATCGGTATTTGTTGAATTGGGCGGACCGGGCTTGGTTTACTCTTTTAATTATGATTTCAGGTTTGATAAAGACAGGCTGGATTCCTGGGGGTTGCGTGTGGGTGCCGGTGGTTATGCAAGAACAAATACCTGGGGAGGAGTTAAGGAGAGGAATGCGCTGCTTACTGTTCCTGTTCAGGCCACCAAGTTGTTTGGACGTTCTGTTCACTTTTTTGAAGTAGGAGGAGGTGCCACATTTATTTATTTCAGGGATGATTTTACAGGATGGAATAGTAATATCACTCAAGTCAGGAAAGACTTTGATTTTATTTTAAATTCCGGTAACACGCCTGCATTGATGGGGACTTTAAATTTCGGCTATAGAAAAATCCCTGTTGACGGAGGCTTTACTTTTAGGGCCAATTTGATTCCTGTTTTCAACCAAAATGGATTTTGGCCGCTCTGGGCAGGTGTTGGTTTTGGATATGCATTTCATTAATTAACCTTAAGAAAAAAAACATGAAAAATTTACTTTTGATCTTATTGATAGCAGTTTTGCCTATCACAGTTTATGCTCAAGAAAAACCTGTTACACAATCAATCTACCTCGAATTGGGAGGTGCCGGATTGCCTTATTCCTTTAATTATGATTTCAGATTTGACAAAGAAAAAATGGATTCCTGGGGTATGCGGGTAGGGGCAGGGGGATATGCATTTTCAGGTGGAGATTCGTTTTTTTCAGCCCCGGTACAGATCAATAAATTATTCGGTAAAAACGGTCATTACTTTGAAGTCGGAGGCGGGGCTACATTTGTTGCATTCAAAAGCGCGACTTATTCCTTTTGTCAGTCAGGTACTTTTGATCCTGGTACGGGTGAGTTTATATGTAATGATTTATTCTCATCCCGTGATGATTTTACCGAGTTTATTCTGGAAATTGATGGTTCACCCAATGTTATGGGAACCTTGAATTTTGGTTACCGAAGGGTTCCAAAGGATGGGGGATTTATGTGGAAAGTCAACCTGAACCCGATATTCAATAATAGAGGTTTTTGGCCATTATGGGTGGGGCTTGGATTTGGGTATGCTTTTTAAGACGGAAGACAGGAGACGGAAGACGAAAGATGGCATAAATCCAAAATTTAACCAGCTTTAGGATTAGTTAATAGTATTACCGTGTTTGAATTTGGATTCCTATATAAAGGAAATTAAAAACTCAGGTCAGTTTATCTGACTTGTCCGTTTCCTTTGATGATCCACTTGTAGCTAGTCAGTTCATTTAGTGCCATAGGGCCTCTTGCATGGAGTTTTTGGGTACTGATTCCGATCTCGGCACCAAGTCCAAATTGGTTGCCGTCCGTAAAAGCCGTTGAAGCATTGGCATATACTGCGGCTGCATCTACCATTTTTAGAAATTTATCGATATTGTCCTGATTTTCAGAAATGATCGCCTCACTGTGTTTAGAACTATATTCTGAAATATGGTCTAAGGCTTCTGTCAAACCTGATACTGTCTTGATGGACATCTGAAGCGATAAAAACTCGGTCCCAAAATGTTCTTCGCTCGCTTTTTCAACCCCTGGTTTTCCTTCAAGTTTTGTAAATGCCCTTTCATCCGCAAATATCTTCACGCTTGATTTTATAAGCGGTTCTATAAGCTCCGAAAGTTCACTGATACGGCTCTGATGGATAATCAGGCAATCGAGGCTATTGCATACACTTGGCCTTCTTGTTTTGGCATTGTGAATGATTGCTTTCCCTTTAGTGATATCAGCCGTTTCATCAAAATAGGTATGGACGATCCCTGCCCCGGTTTCTATTACCGGTACTTTGGCATTTTGTCTTACAAAGTCTATCAACCCCTGACTTCCACGGGGAATAATGATATCAACGTATCCCACAGCTTCCAATAGGGCTTTGGTAGCCGATCTTTCCACTGGCAGTAGTTGGTATGCTTCTTTAGGAATATTGTTTGATTCAAGGGCTTGGTGAATGATGGAAATTATAGCTTGATTAGAATGTGCTGCATCAGAGCTTCCTTTCAGGATAAGACCATTGCCGGATTTCAGTGCCAGGCTGAACACATCAAATGTAACATTGGGTCTTGCCTCATATATAATTCCCAATACCCCCAGTGGAACTGAGATTTTTTGAAGATCAAGCCCATTCTGTAAAGTTTTGCTTTCCAAGATCCTGTTAAGGGGAGATTGTAAAGATTCAACTTGGGCAATTTCCCCGCATATATTTTTTATCCTTTCCTCAGTAAGTAGTAGCCGGTCATATTTTGGATCATTGGGATCCATTTTGTCAAGGTCAAGCCGGTTAGCTTCTAAGATCAGCGCTATATTTTCAAGTGTTATTGCCCTAAGTGATTGAAGGGTTCTGACGATATTTTCTTCAGTGAGTACCGGTAATTTTCTTGTGGCGGAATTTACGGATTTGAAAATCTGCTGATAATCAGTCATGTTGGAATAGGTAGAGGTAGTCATAGTGGATAAATGGTTTCTGGTTCTTTTGTCCCAATACCTGCTTAGCTGAAGAAGAATTATATTCTGATTTTCCCAGTCCGATTTTTTCGCCTTTTTCATCAATGATACGGATGATATCTCCTTTTGAAAAATCCCCTGAAGTGGAAACTATCCCTATGGGCAGGAGACTGACGATTTTTTCGGAGCTCAAAGCTGATTTTGCACCTTCATTGATCACCACCTCACCTTTATAGTATTGTTCACCATGAGCAAGCCATTTTTTCTGGCTTTGTTTAGAGGATTTTGGTTCAAAATAGGAGTAAGGAATCTTATCTTCTAAAATCCCTTTTAGAATATGGTCTTTTTTGCCATTGGCTATGATAACCTGGATTCCAAGGTCTGCGGATTTTCTGGCCATGGTAAGCTTGGTCAACATGCCACCTCTCCCGAATGAGGATTTGGTTGGACTGACCATTGATGATAGTTCAGGCATTTTGTGTCCTATTTTAGGAATCAATTTGGAAGCAGGGTCGGAGGGAGGCCCGTCAAATACCCCATCTACATTGGTCATGAGCATCAAAGTATCAGCATTGACCATGGCCGCAGCCAAAGATGCCAATTCGTCATTGTCCGTAAACATCAATTCTGTGATGGCCACGGTATCATTCTCGTTCAGGATGGGAACTATGCCTTGGGACAATAGGCCAAGGATACAGTTTCTCATATTCAGGTAATGTTTTCTGTCCCTGAAATCCTCCTTTGTAACAAGGATTTGGGCTACTTGATGTCCGTTTTCAGCAAATAGGTTTTTATATTTTCGGATCAAGGCAATCTGACCCACTGAGGCCCAAATTTGTTTTTTGAGTACAGGGTTCATTTTTTCCTGAAGGGGTATTTCCTGTCTCCCGAAGGCAACAGCACCTGAGGTAACCAACAGGACTTTAACTCCTTTTCCGATCAGGAAGGATATCTGTCCTACCAAATGCTTCATACGCGCCTCATCAGGTTGCCCCGACTCGGTAGTAACTACATTAGAACCTATCTTGATGACTGCACAGTGTATTGAATGCATGGGCTATTGTGAAATTGACACAATATTATGTCAATAATTAAAAAAATACTAAAACCAACGTTTTTTCTTAAAATACCTGATCATGACCAAAGTTGAA
>NZ_JBGTCA010000133.1:0-15440 GCF_041749095.1 Aquiflexum sp.
CAGACCTGGAACGATATCCTCGCTGCCATGATCAAAGTCAGGGAAGCGCATGGATGGGAAAGTTAGTAGGAAGTTGGAAGCTGAAATTAAAGAGCCAAGAACCAAGAACCCAGACTTTTAAACCACTAAACTTTGTCACCATGTCTCTAATCTTATGTCTCACGTCTCACATCTAAAATCTTAAAAAATGAGCAATAAAAAACAAATCCGCATCGGCCTGATCGGCACAGGACTAATGGGCCGAATCCATACCAGTGCCTATAAAAGAATCCCCGATTTCTTTCCGGAATATGAGCATCAGCCTGTGCTACAGGCTGTGTGTGCCAGACGGGAAGACAAGGTAAAAGCATTTGCAGAACAGTGGGGCTATGCCTCCTACGAAACTGACTGGGAGAAATTAATTGCCCGGGACGATATTGATGCAGTGGATATTTGTACCCCAAATTCCTCTCATGCAGAAATAGCGATTGCCGCCGCTAAGGCAGGAAAAATGATCCTTTGCGAAAAACCACTTTCCAGAACTTTGGACGAAGGAGATGAAATGGTAAAGTCAGTAGAAAAGGCAGGCGTCAAAAACACGGTTTGGTACAATTACAGGAGAATTCCTGCTGTTACCCTGGCCAAGCAAATTGTGGCTTCGGGCAAATTGGGCAAGATATTCCATTACCGGGCCAACTTCCTACAAGACTGGACCATCAATCCTGACCTTCCACAAGGTGGGGATGCCCTATGGAGATTGGATGTGGATGCCGCAGGTTCCGGTGTAACTGGGGACTTATTGGCACATTGCATTGATACCGCCATGTGGATCAATGGAGGCATCAAAGATGTGTCTGCCATGACAGAAACATTTATCAAGGAAAGAGTGCATCAAGAGAGCGGCAATGTTCAGAAGGTAGGTATAGACGATGCCTGTCTGTTTCATTGTCATTTTGAAAATGGTTCATTGGGTCTGTTCGAAGCAACCCGATATGCAAGAGGGCATAAAGCTTTGTACACTTTTGAAATCAATGGGGAACACGCTTCCATCCGTTGGGACCTGCATGATATGAACTGGCTGGAATATTTTGACCATAATGATGATTCCCATGTCCGGGGATGGAGAAAAATCCATATCACAGAAGGAGAACAGCCTTATATGAAAAGGTGGTGGATCCCTGGGACATCCATAGGCTATGAACATTCATTTATCCACCAAGCTGCTGATTTCTTCCACAGTCTGGAAACCGGTGAACCCTGTTCCCCAACCTTCCAAGATGCTTTCGAAACACAAAAAGTATGTCAGGCAGTCCTTGATTCAGCCAATGAGAAAAAATGGAAGGATACGGGGGTTGAGTGGAAAGGGTGAGTTGTCTCAGTTTACAGTAGGCAGTCTCAGTTTGCAGTGGGCAGTGGGCAGTCAAGCAGTTGGAAGTGGGTAGTCGCAGTATTCAGTGGGCAGTCGTGGGGAGTTTTCAATTTGAAAGTTGATTTCCGAAAGAAACTCATTGATGCGAGTGGGGGGACTCACATTGGCAGGAGGGACATTCTTATTAAATATAAATTACCTTGAATTATGCATAAATATTAAGTGATTATCTATTGGAGTAAAGAGAACGATGCATTTATTGCGGAAATACCCGAATTAACCAACTTAATGGTACATGGAGATTCAGCCAATGAAGCTTTGGAAAATGCTCAAACTGCAATTGACCTCTGGATAAAAGTCGCAATAGAGGAAGGTCTCCCAATTCCGGAACCTAAAGGAAAATTGATGTTTGCCTGATTTAATACCCAATAAAAAACTCCCACAGATTCGAAATTAATTTGAAATCTGTGGGAGTTTACCTTTGCCAAAATATGGTTTTAGAACGCTCCTTTGAAGCCGTCCATTTTTTGATCCACTTGGGTATCTACCATAAATGACAACCTAACTTTGTCCCAAGCCATGGTCACTTTGGCTACTTTATTATTTTCTGCAGAAATAGCATAGGAAAGCCTTTCCTGGGAATCATTGGCCATGACCGGCTTTACCTTGAAGGATACTGCATTGTCTTTGAGGAGTGCTTCTTCATCGATTTTGCCATCTTTCATGTAAGCATAAACTGCGTTCCCCTTGCTGTTCAAATGAACTGTCCAATCACCGGATTGCTGTGGGGTGATAAAAAGGGAATACTTACCGGGACGTACATTGGTGCCACCGATATTGACAGCAGTGCTGAATTCAATTATAGTGGGCGCATTGGCTCCTGCCCTCCAGGTTTCTCCGTGTTTCAACAGATTACCGAATATTTCTCTCCCTTTAACTCCAGGAGAAGAGTAATCAATGCTGATTTTAGTAAAGCCGACATTCTGGGATACTGTAGCCCCTGGACTTGGATTTGGTAATTGCAATTGGGCAAAGGTCAATTCGGTTGCTGCAAAGAATAGCGCCATTACTGCAATGGAATAAAATTTAAGATTTTTCATCATGTTTATTATTTTGGTTTTTGATATGTGAAGATACAATAAGGAAGTATAATTGTTTTCTTTTCTTTTAATTTATAGAATTATTATCTTTCAGTTCCTCTTATTTACTCGCCTAATCATTTCTTGCCTAAATAAGAAATTCATTGTATGAAACATTCTTAAACCAAAGAGATTAATAGAATATATCTTTTTTGTCCCTAATAATTATGTCAATAATTAAAAATCCATATATTCAATTATATATTAAAGAAAGCAGTGATAACATAAAGTATTGGAAATCAATAATTCATGGAATGGAACCGCTGAAATTACCCAAAGATCCTTTTGGGCCAAGTAATGGAAATGGTGGATTACATAAAATTTTTTATCCAAAAGATTCAATTTCAATTGAAAAACTAAAGAATTTAACTGATGAATCATCAATTCTTTGTGCTGTCATTGGCAGTCTTCAAGTGCTACTTTACCGCTATTGCAACCAAAATGATTTTTGTGTAGGCTTATCTTTAGATGGGGCCTATTTAAATGAATTCGCAAAGCATAATGGATTCAAAATAGATTTGAATCCTTTGCCAGTTAGAACTCAAATTGATAGCGGGTTAACTTTTGATAGAATCATCCAAAATTCAAAGGAAGCTGTTTTTGAGGCGCTGGTAAACAGTAATGTAACCTTTGAAGAGCTGATCAAAATGGGGAAAAATGAACAACTGAGTGACTTCTTTTTCAATGTCCTGTGTATTTTGAAAAAGGAACATGTTTAAAAAGATCAAAAAAATAAACCAAACGACATAGATCTTAAAGACTTTAATACCAATCTGGTCTTTGAATTTGAAGAATCAGACCAGTACCTCAATGGATCAATTTCTTTTCGAAATGAGGTATTTGGAGAGGATTTCATCAATCGGATGATAGATCATTTTTTACAGCTATTGGATTCTGTCCGATTGTCTTCTCATTCAAAAGTAAGCGAATTGAACATTTTAAACCCAAAAGAAAAATCATTTCTACTTACAACAATCAATGATACCGCTACTCCATTAGATGAAAACATTACAATCCTGGATCTTTTTGAAAATCAGGTTAAAAATAAGCCTGATGCTATTGCCCTTGAATTTGAAGGAAATCAACTTACCTACGAACAGCTTGATTCCAAGTCCAATCAACTAGCGCATTATCTGAAACAAACTGGCCTTAATTGTGAAGATCCGGTACCTATCTGTTTAGACCGGTCCTTGGAAATGATCATTGCGATTTTTGGAATCATCAAAGCAGGGGGTGCATATGTACCTATTGACCCTTTTTTTCCTGCTGACAGAATTGATTATATAATTGAGGACACTGGGGCTAATATTGTGATATGCTCCACTGAAACTTCAAAAAACTTCGGGGACAAAATCAATCGGCTGATCTTGGATCAAGACCTTGAAGTTGTCCGTGAACTGCCTTCAGGAAAAGTCTCCACTTCACCTTCATCCTCGGATCTTGTCTATATCATTTACACCTCGGGATCAACCGGTAAACCCAAAGGTGCCATGGTGGAACACCGGAACCTCCTGAATTTTGTGAACAGTTTATCAAAAATTGTGGAGTACGATTCTTCATCAATACAATTATCCGTCACCACATATATTTTTGATGCCTTTTGTCTGGAACTATTTGTACCACTTGCAGTTGGGGCCAAAGTAATATTGGTCAGCAAAGAGGTATCCATGGACGGCTTCAAACTAGCCAAAGCACTTGCCAAACATAAACCGACGCACATGCAGGCAACTCCTTCTGGCTGGCAATTGCTTCTCAATGCGGGTTGGAATAATCCGGAAAGATTTATTATGACAACAGGTGGTGAAGCGATCGGAGAAGAAACCAAAAACTTGCTTGCCAGCACAGGTAAATTATGGAACCTCTATGGCCCTACCGAAACTACCATTACATCTGCTTTCAAAAAGCTGGAAGTTCATGAAAGGGTCACCATTGGAAAGCCTATAGACAATACCAAAATCTATATCCTCGGACCGGGGGACAGTCTGAATCCGCTGGGAATACCCGGCGAACTATGTATCGGAGGTAAGGGCGTGGGAAGAGGTTATCTCAATCGACTTGAACTGACAGCGCAGAAGTTTGTCCCTGATCCATTTTCAGATGAAAAAGATGCAGTGATGTATCACACAGGGGATCTTGCAAGGAGCCTACCCGACGGCAATATAGAATATCTGGGCAGGTTGGATGATCAGGTGAAAATCAGGGGCTATCGTATCGAACTTGGGGAGATAGAATCCATTTTGAAATTTCATCCATCGATAAAACAAGCCGTTGTGCTGGCCAAAGAAGGCCCCACTGGGGATAAAAGTCTGATAGGCTTTGTAGTTTGCAATGGACCTTTTGATTTGGATGCTGTTATTTCCTTCCTCAAGACCAAACTACCGGACTACATGATACCCTCACTTTGGAAGGAACTTGAAAATTTACCGCTTGCCTTCAGTGGGAAAGTTGATAGAAAAGCCCTTCTTGATATTGAAATTGAACATATCCAAAGTGAAAATTACGAGGCTCCTAAAACCAACCTTCAAATACAAATAGCTGCTATCTGGCAAAAAACACTTGGATTGGAGAAAGTTGGTATCCAAGATGATTTCTTTGTTTTGGGAGGACACTCCTTACTGGCGATGAAAGTTATCGCCACCATCAGAAGTGAGATGGGGATCGAGCTTTCGATCCGGGAGATGTTCAATTTCCCGACCATTCGGCAGTTGGCTGAAATCTTAGCCACCAAAAGTAGCGAAGAAAGTAGTCTAATTCCGCTTGGTAATTTTGAAAGACCGATTGTAATTCCCCTTTCCTTTAATCAGCAGAGTCTTTGGTTTATCCATCAATTATCAGGGAGTATACAATATCACATTCCTCTCATTTTTAGAATTGAGGGAGAATTAAACAAACACGCGATAAAAAATGCCCTGGTTGAAATCGTGAACAGGCATGAAATTCTGCGAACTGTCATCTCAGAAATAGATGGAACCGAATGTCAAAAAATACTGGAAAGGAATCTTCTAGAAATTGGTTTTAAAGAAATTGAAAACGCTAACCTGGAAAATGAAATCCATAATATCATCGGGACTCCATTTGACCTGAACAATGACCACATGGTCAGGGCCTGTCTGTTAGAAATGGGCAATGAAAAGCATGTGTTGGTTATTGTATTTCACCATATTGCTTTTGATGGATCATCCGCTTCTGTCTTCAAAAATGAATTCTGGGGGCTTTACAGTGCTATTTCAAAAGGTGAAGTCCCGGAACTCAGTAAGCATCCATTTCAATATGCAGACTATGCATTATGGCAAAGAAAACTTATTGGCCAAGAATCATCTCAGACAAAATTAAATTATTGGAAGAACAAACTTCAGGGTACCAACCCAATCCAACTTTCAACAGATTCTCCAAGGCCTGCTGTTCTTTCTTCAAAAGGAGCTGTATTGCGGTTTTCGATTGACCAGGAACTGATTGATAAAATTCGCTGCATTGGTCTAGGCCAAAACGCCACACTTTTTATGACGCTTTTGTCTGCATTCAAGGTATTACTACACAGATATTCGCAGCAAGAGGATATTTGTGTTGGCACACCGGTGTCAGGTAGAAAAAGACAGGAGTTTGAAGATATGATCGGGATTTTTGTGAACAGCATTCCTATCAGAACTCAGTTGACCGATGATTTAAGCTTCAATAACCTTTTGGAACAGGTAAGATCAAATACCATCGATGCTTTTGACAATGGTCAAATTCCCTTTGAGCTAATTGTCGAATCACTCGAAATCAAAAGGGACCTAAGCAGGAATCCAGTATTTCAGGTTTTGTTTGCACTCCATGGCGCCACTGATACCGGCTTTCAAACAGAAGACACCAAATGGTCATCTCTGTATTATAATCACTCAACCTCAAGATTTGACTTTTCTTTTGAACTTACAGAGACAGGAAATGGGCTTGAAGGGATGGTCGAATTCAGCACGGACCTCTATGCCAAAGAGACCATGGTAAGGTTGATCGGTCATTATAAGACACTGTTGCATTCAATATCCGATAATCCCGCAGTTGGGATAGACAGATTAAATATGATCGGGCTTTCGGAGGAGACCTTCATTTTACAGAAATTCAATGATACAAAAGCCGATTATCCCAAAAGTGAGACCGTTGTAAGTCTATTTGAGGAAACAGCGAAGCGGACACCAAATAACATTGCCGTACTTGCCGGTGGTCAAAGCATTAACTACAAAGAACTTGACGAAAGATCCAACCAACTTGCCAACTACTTGATCAAAAATGGTGTCAGGTCGGAAAATCCCGTACCGATTTGCATCGATCGCTCGATTGATATGGTGATCGGGATTCTGGGAATTCTAAAATCGGGAGGCACATTTGTTCCGATTGATCCTTCCCTTCCTGGAGAAAGAATTTCCTACATGTTGGAAGATACCGGTGCGGACTTTGTCATCTGTATTTCCAGTACTTCGGACAAGACAACAGGCCAAAGAAAATTGCTTTTGGATAAGGATCATGAGGAAATAAACCTGATGTCCCTTGACCTCCCACAACCTAAAACCAAACCCGAAAATCTCGCCTATATCATATATACCTCCGGTTCAACAGGTAAGCCAAAGGGCGTGATGATTGAACACAGAAACCTGGTCAACTTTCTGACAAGCATGTCAAAGGATATAGATTTTGATACTTCCTCCAGTATTCTATCTGTCACAACTTACAGCTTCGATATTTTTTATCTGGAATTATTCCTCCCACTTATTCATGGAGGAAGTGTCTTTCTGACTGATAGGGAAGTTGCGCTTGACGGCTTTAAGCTTGCAGAGGAAATTGAGAATAAAGCACCTTCCCACATGCAGGCCACGCCAACAGGCTGGCAATTGCTTCTCGAAAGCGGATGGAAAAATCCGACCGGGATAAAAATGCTGGTGGGCGGAGAAGCGCTTAAGGAGGTAACAAAAAATGAGCTGTCATCTTTAGGGACACTTTGGAATCTATATGGTCCAACTGAAACCACTATCTGGTCGACCCTTAATAAAATGGATCCCTCCCGAAAAGTGAACATTGGCAAACCTATAGCCAACACTTCAATCTATATTCTCGGTTCCGGGAACCAACCCAATCCCATAGGGATTCCCGGTGAGCTATGTATCGGAGGTGATGGGGTCGGAAGAGGTTATCTCAACAGACCTGAACTCACTTCCGAAAAGTTTGTTCCTGATCCCTTTAGTGAAAAAAAAGATGCCAAAATGTACCGGACCGGAGACCTGGCAAAATGGCTTCCTGACGGTAACATTGAATACTTGGGCAGGATCGATGATCAGGTCAAAATCAGAGGCCACCGAATCGAACTTGGGGAGATTGAAACTGTACTTCAGCAGCTCACGGGGATTAAACAGGCAGTTGTTGCAGTAAAACCGGATAACTGGGGCAATGATAGGCTTGTGGGCTATGTGGTGTGCAATGATCCCTTTAAAAGGGATGCTGTCATTTCATTTCTCAGCGGAAAACTTCCCGATTACATGGTGCCCCAAACTTGGATGGAACTGGATACTTTACCCTTGACTTTCAACGGTAAAGTTAACAGAAAAGCACTTCCTGAACCTGTGGTGGAATCATTTGAGACTTCAAAATTTGAACCCCCAACAACCAAACTCGAAAAGCAGTTAGCTGGAATTTGGGAAGTAATATTGGGTGTAGAGAATATCGGACTCCATGATGATTTTTTTGAACTTGGGGGACATTCTTTAATGGCAATGCGGGTAATCGGCGCTTTAAGAAAAGAAACCAGGCAGATGCTTTCGATCCGGGATCTGTTTTCTTACCCGACTATAAAACAGTTAACAGAAATTCTTGGCAACAAAAAAATAGATGACACTGAAAATGGTGTCCAAATCTTTGGTGAAAGGCCAGAAAATGTTCCCCTTTCCTATAATCAACAGAGTCTTTGGTTTATTCATCAATTAGAGGGAAGCGTCCAGTACCACATTCCTGTCATTTTTAAAATAAAGGGGAAACTGGATAAAAGTGCTTTGGAGAACGCACTACTAAAAATTGTAAACAGACATGAAATCCTGCGGACTGTTATCGCAGAAAAGGATGGTATTGAATATCAAAAAATACTGGAGAAGGATCAATTTAAACTGGATGAAAAAGAGATAAACATTCCCGAAATTGATAAGGAAATCACCAAGTTGATCAAAGTTCCATTTGACCTGAACAATGACCACATGGTCAGGGCCTGTCTTATCACATCGGGCACAGATGAATATTATTTGGTCATTACCATGCATCATATTGCTTCCGATGGATGGTCCTCTTCCTTATTAAAGAAGGAGCTTAAAGAACTCTATGAGGCTTTTTCAAAAGGAAACACCACTGATTTACCCGAGCTCTCCTATCAATATGCTGATTATGCATTATGGCAGAGAAATCTTATCGCCCATAATTCTTTCCAATCAAAAATAGACTATTGGAAAAAAAGACTTCAGGATACTTCTCCACTTCAACTTCCAACTGACTATACAAGACCTTCCATCCTGAGTTCCAACGGCGATATCCATCGTTTTGCAATTGATTCCAAATTAATCTCCCAATTGAAAGAAATAGGGAAAAGTCAGAAGGTTACACTTTTCATGACATTGCTAGCTTCCTATAAAATCCTGCTTTACAGGTATAGTGGTCAGGAGGACATTTGCGTGGGAACACCAATAGCCGGTAGAGAAAACAAGGAAACGGAAGATTTGATAGGCTTTTTTGTAAACACACTGGCGCTGAGAACCAAAATCCAAAATTCATTGGGATTTGATGAATTTTTGGATCAGGTAAAAAAATCTATCTTGGAAGCTTTTGAATTTCATCAAGTTCCATTTGAAATCATTGTGGGAAATTTGGGACAGGAAAGAGACTTAAGTAGAAATCCCGTATTCCAAGTGATGTTCGTTTTACAGAACGTTTCTGATTCCAAATTCCATATTGAAGGAGCCGAAGTGACGGAAGAACTTTTTGAGCACTTTACTTCCAAATTTGATATGACTCTTGAACTTATCGAGACAAATGAAGGAATTGAAGGAGTACTGGAATATTGCACAGATCTTTTCCAAAAAGAAACTATCACCAACTTTGTCTCTCATTACAAGCAGCTTTTACAAGCAATCTGTAATAATCCCTCAGAAAAAATCGGGATGTTGGAAATCATTCCAATTGAAGAAGAAAAAAAGCTTTTAAAATCCTTTAACACAACTCAAAAAACATTTCCGGCTAACCTTACCATTCTTGACCTTTTTAAAAGTCAGGTTAAAAAAAACCCGGATGCAATAGCAGTTGTTTTTGAGGGGAAAAAACTTAGCTATTCAGATCTTGATAAAAAATCTGATCAGCTTGCCAAATACTTAATTGACAAGGGAGTTCAAATGGAATCTCTGATTCCCCTTTGCCTTGATAGATCTTTTGAAATGATTATCGGGATTTTGGGTATTTTAAAAGCAGGTGGAGCATATGTCCCAATTGATCCCACTTACCCTGAGGACAGGATCATTTTTATTTTATCTGATTCTGGCGCTAACATCCTTTTGACCACTTCAGAACTGAAAGAAAAATTTCCAGACTCAATTGATATTATTTGTCTCAATACTGCTACAGCTGAAATGGAGAAAATTCCGATTGATTCTAAGAAAAAGGAAATCAGTCAGAATAACCTTGCCTATGTTATTTACACCTCAGGTTCTACAGGAAATCCAAAGGGAGTCCTGATCGAGCATAAGGGTTTGGTGGCTTCTACCATGGCAAGAAATTCCTACTATGATCAGACAGGTTCAGTATTGTTGATACCCTCCTTCGCATTTGATTCATCAGTTGCTGTGATTTTTGGGGCATTGGCTACAGGTGGTCAATTGATTTTATGCAAAAGTGATTTGATCAAAAGTCCTCACCATATCCAAGAACTGCTGAAGGACACTGAAACAATTCTTTGTGTCCCATCCTACTACAGGTTTTTGCAGGAAGAGGAATTACTTTCACATTCCAGGTTGTCCAATGTAATCCTTGCCGGGGAAAACCTTGATCAAGCGCTTGTAAAGCTACACTTTGACAAAACCAATAACGTAAAATTATTCAATGAGTATGGCCCTACTGAAGATACTGTTTGGGCTTCTGTAGCTCAGATATTGTCACCAAATGAAAAGGTTACCATCGGAAAACCGATTGATTATACCAAAATCTATATTCTCAATAAAGATAATCAGCTCAACCCCATCAATGTGCCCGGGGAATTGTGTATTGCTGGACAAGGTGTTGCCAGAGGATATTTGAACAATCCTGAACTGACTTCGGAGAAATTTGTCAAAAATCCATTCGGCAAAACCGGAAAAGAAAAGATGTACAGGACAGGTGATTTAGCCCGATATCTCCCTGATGGAAACATTGAATATCTTGGAAGAATAGATGATCAGGTCAAGATCAGGGGCTATAGAATAGAGTTAGGCGAAATCGAACAAGCTTTGAACAGTCACCCGAAGTCCGATCGAAGTGTAGTGATTGCAAGAGCACTCAACAACAGGAACGATCTGGAACTGATAGCCTATACCACAGGTGAAGCTACGTCAGAGGAATTAAGATTCTATCTGAAAGAGAAGCTGCCACAGTATATGGTACCGAACCACTATGTGAAACTGGCAAGTATTCCCTTAACGAGCAATGGGAAGGTAGACCGAAAAAACTTACCGGATCCGGAAGGTACGGGTATGCAGGGAGAGGAGTATGTAGCCCCTAAAACCGATAAAGAAAAACTGTTGGTAAGGAAATGGTCTGAGGTATTGAGGGCGAAAGAAGCTGAGATTGGTTTGGAGTCTGACTTTTTTGCTTTAGGCGGAGATAGTATCAAGGCGATACAGATAGTAGCAAGAATGCGTGCTGTGGGTTATGAGTTGAGGGTATCTGATGTGATGGGCAGTAGCAGGTTGGCAGATATGGCCACTAAGCTGCTTGAGTTGACACGAAACATAGATCAAAGTCCTGTAGAAGGGAAAGTGCTTTTAAGTCCGATACAGTGTGCCTTTTTAGAGAATAGCTTCGCCAGAGGAACAGAAGAAAACAAAGACCTGTTTCATCAAAGCTTCATGTTTTGTTTTACGGGTGGAATAAATACTACAGAAGTCAGGGCAGTAATGGAAAAGCTGATAGCCCATCACGATGTATTTCGGATGCGTTACCAAAAGACGTCAGATGGACTTTGGGAACAACTCAATGCAGGGTTATCAGGGGATTATTATATATTAGAAGAAGCCTCGCTACCTACAGACAGGAGTAATACCGAAGCAACTCGAAGAACATTTTTTGAAGAGCATGGCACGCGATTAAAGCAGCAAATAGGCTTTAGGAAAGGCCCTTTAATAGGTGTAGGCTTATACCACTACTTTGAACAAAATAAAAGCCACTTGTTGCTCAGTATTCACCCTATGGTGATAGACTTGATATCATGGCGGATCTTATTTGAAGATATAGAGATTTTACTGGATCAGCACCGTAAGGGCAAAGAGTTAGTGTTACCTGAAAAAACCGACAGCTATCGTTATTGGATGGAACGCAATGCGGAATATGCAGAAGGACATTTACTGGAGCGTCAACGTAAATACTGGGAACAGCAACAGGGAATGAAGGTAGATAAGTTAGCTGTTCAAAATCCTGAGGGCAGTAATCGTTTTGGGGTCAGTAAGCAGGTAGGCTTTGCCTTAAGTAAGGAAGAGACAGCACTCGTACATCAAGGGATGAATGGACTGAA
Source organism: Aquiflexum sp. (assembly GCF_041749095.1). GTDB lineage: Bacteria > Bacteroidota > Bacteroidia > Cytophagales > Cyclobacteriaceae > Aquiflexum. The sequence goes on from NZ_JBGTCA010000133.1 coordinate 12,251, forward strand.
CAAGGTAGAGATCAATGCCCTGTTGTTATCAGCCTTATCAAAAGCCTTGAAGGAAGTGTTTGGTGCAGAATCTATAAGAGTATTACTTGAAGGTCACGGAAGAGAAGATTACCTGAAAAAAACGGATATCAGCAGGACAATGGGTTGGTTCACCAGTATGTATCCCTTTTTGTTAAGCAGTACGGAAGAAAGCATAGCGTCAGTTTTTCTCCTTCAGGATGCCTTGAACCAGGTACCGGACAAGGGAGTGGGTTATGGGTTGCTACGTTATATGCATAAGCAACGTTTACCTGAAATGGAAGATGCGCAGGTGAGCTTTAACTACTTCGGAGATTTTAGCAGGGAAGATGCTTTGGATACAAAAGATCAGATCACCCAATCTACCATATCAAGTACAGGCAATACTAAAACCTCCTTTACTTTTTCTGAATTTGAGCACGGTATGGATGTTCATCCGGATTTAGAACGGGACACAGAAATAGAGGTTAGTGGACAGAGCCAGGATGGTTGCTTGGAGATTAGTATACAGTATAGCGCAGAGCGTATGGATGAAGGGTTGATGCAGCAATTGGCAGTTAGCTATAAATCCCAACTGCTCAACATCAGTGAAAGCTTAAGTAATTACGATAAGCCCCTACAATTACCGGGCACTTTTACCTATAAGGGTTTAACTCTCGAACAGATAGAAACCTTAACCAGAGAGTATGGAGCCATAGAGGATATGTACCTTTTGAGTCCAATGCAGCAAGGATTGTATTACCATGCCTTGACTGAACCGCAAAGTCATGCCTATTTTATACAAATAAGTTATAGGCTTTTTGGGAAATTGGATTTAGAGAAGCTAAAGATTGCATTTCAAAGAATAATAGAAACACATGCAGTCCTGAGTACTATTTTTAGGACAGATTTGGCAGATGATCCTTTGCAGGTAGTGACAAAAGATGGTATTCTAGACTTTAGATTTGAGGATATCCAGAAATTGGACAAATCATCACAGCAGGAATACATCGAGCAATTAAAGGAGTCAGATAAAGATGAAGGTTTTAACTTAAACGCCGGGCCTCTGGTACGGTTGATTATTGTTCAACTCTCAGAAGACAATTTTTATCCGATATGGAGTAACCATCATTTAATTTTAGATGGCTGGAGTGCCAATGCCGTGCTTTTTGAGTTACATGGATTTTACAAGTCTTTGGTATCAGGAAAGCAAGTTTCAATATACGAACTGGAGCCTTATAGCCGCTATATTGAGTGGTTACATGAGATAGACCATAAAAAGAGCAGCGCCTATTGGAACCATTACTTGAGCGACTATAACACGAAAGCCATACTTCCTTTTGACAGGGAGGCTGGACCTCGACGTACAGTATATATAGCTAAGGATCATGATTTTTGGATTGGTAAAGAACTGAGTGATAAAATAAGTGCAATTGCTTCAAAAGAAAAGACGACCTTAAACACGATTATTCAGAGTGCTTGGGGGATATTGCTTAGCAAATATAATAATACCCAAGATGTAGTCTTTGGCTGTGTGGTATCGGGGCGTCCATCGCAGCTTAAGGGAATACAGGATATGATTGGGCTTTTCATCAATACGGTACCCCAACGGGTTAATTATACAGACAAAGCTTCATTCAAAGAATTGTTACACTCAGTACAACAATCATTTATTGCCGGGGAGCCTCATCAACATTTGAATTTAGCGGAGATACAACAGCAGAGTGAGTTGGGAACCAATTTGATAGATCACTTGGTGATTTTTGAGAACTATCCGATATCTGGTCAGACAGAGGATGTCACCGCCGCAAAGCAACCCAAAAAACAAGGTGAAGTAGAGATTATAGGTGAAACCGTTGAGGTGTTTGAGCAGGTGACCTATGATTTTACGTTGATGGCAGCATCGGAGGATCGGTTATTCTTTCGAATGAAGTTCAATGGGGCAAAATACAGTGAAGAATTTATCAAGCGACTGGAGGGACAATGGAAGAAGCTGTTGGAGGAGATAGCCAAGGACATAGCATCACCCATCATCCATTATGATATACTATCCCAGGAGGAAAGGAGCTATTTATTAGAGACCTTGAATGCTACCGAAGCGGCTTACCCACACGATAAGACAATCTTAGATCTATTTACAAGCCAAGTCTTTAAAACTCCTGAGGCAGTTGCGGTAGAATTTGAGGGAAGAAAGCTTTCATTTAAGGAACTTGATGTCCAATCTAACCAGCTAGCCCATTATTTGACTAGAAATGGCATTATGACTGAAAACCCTGTCCCGATCTGTATCGACCGCTCTCTTGAGATGGTCATTGGGATTTTCGGAATCCTCAAATCTGGTGCAGCTTATGTCCCCATCGATCCTGCCTTACCCAAAGATAGGATTGATTATATGGTTGAAGATACCAAGGCGGATTTTGTCATATGCTCTTCAAAAACTGCACACAATTTCGGTAGGGAGATAGACCGTATTATCTTGGACAAAGAAATGGAGTCGATCCGTAGCATGCCTTCAGAAGCAATTCCAGCGTTACCATCACCCGTAAACCTTGCCTACATCATCTACACCTCAGGCTCTACAGGGAGACCCAAAGGTGTAATGATAGAACACCAAAATGTGGTAAACTTCTTGGCAAGTATGTCGAAAAACGTAGAATTCGACGCTTCTTCAAGTTTACTCTCGGTCACTACCTACAGTTTTGACATCTTTTACCTTGAACTTTTCCTTCCGCTAATAAACGGTGGAAAAGTATTCTTGGTAACCAGAGAAATTGCCATGGACGGCTCCATCCTTTCCAAGAAACAGGCAGAAGTCCGGCCTACCCACATGCAGGCTACCCCCTCCGGTTGGCAGATGCTTCTCAATTCAGGCTGGAACAATCCCCAAAATATCAAAATGCTGGTCGGGGGAGAAGCTCTCGGAGAAGAATTGAAGAATTCTCTTGTGGGGTTAGGGACTCTTTGGAACATGTATGGTCCCACCGAAACAACCATCTGGTCAACCTATAAAAAAATGGAGGTAGGCGAAAAGGTTACCATCGGGAAACCCATAGACAATACCTCTGTCTACATACTAGGTCCGGATGGAGGACTAAATCCTATCGGAATTCCAGGTGAACTTTGCATCGGGGGAAAAGGGGTCGGCAGAGGTTACTTCAACAGGCCTGAACTTACATCCCATAAATTCCTTCCA
>NZ_JBGTCA010000134.1:0-1641 GCF_041749095.1 Aquiflexum sp.
ATTTTTCCCATTTATAAGCACTTTGAATGTAAAACTTCTCAAAATTCTCTATTTCGAGTATTTCTTTGATGGCCTTTCTTTTATCAGTGGAATGTTGATAATAACTTTCACAAATCCTGAAACCTATAAAATATCCCAAATTGGCGGGAAAACCTGTCTCGGGATCATAAGCATTGAAAAGCCAATCGTCCGTATCCTCTGTATGCATTTGACTTTTGAATATTTCCCAAAGTTGATCCTCGTGGGAAAAGCCGAATTCATATAGATCAGGATCCGTATAATTCTCCAATATCAAGTAAGCAACAAAATCCGCAGCGCCTTCCATTATTGCATAATCCAATAAGGTCCTTTCCGTGGTGTTTTTTTGTTGCAGATGTACATATTCATGGACAATAATAGGAACTGTCTGCCCGACATCAAAAATTACCATTTTATCAAATTTTGAAAGGGAAGTCAAATCGGCTTCAGGGCTCTTACAAAGATGTTCTGTTCCGATCAACTTTCCCGCAAAGCCGTCAGGTGTTCCCACATTGTTCAAACTTCCCATCAGGAAATAAATGGGTGGGAAAATCGACTCAGGGTATAGATCTTTTAATTTTTCAGCAGTAGCAACGATTTCTGGCTTTAAGCCATCAAAGCCCAATGATACATTTTGGATACTTTTGTAGTAGGTTTCCAATGCCCGGATTCTGTCTACAAATTTATCAGTTTGCTGCCCCATCCGTACCCTGAAAAATGTTCTCAATCCGGGGCTGCCATTTTGTATATAATTGTCAAGAAATATTCCGGGTGCATTTTCCTGATGGAGGGAATCAAAAAACTGCCAAAATCTATGTATGTCAGAGGTTTCAACAATTAAATTTTGGGGATCTGAAAGAAGCTTTCTATTGGAAGCGATTCCATTCATCAGATGAACCCCTCTAGGATCCTCAGTTAAAAAATTCAGCACTTTACTTTGACTAATGGCATGTTCATCAAAAAGCCCAAGAAGGATGGCATTTTCCAATTCACCAATCCCTTTTAAGGTATCACCCTGGCCAATGCTGGACCTTGATTTAGACAGCCATTCATGCACTGTTCCTTCCTGCGCATAGATCTTCAGCGGCAAAAATGATGTAAACAAAACGAGGATTATGTATTTCAATTTCATATCTAAAGGATGGAAAAACACTTCAAAAAGTTGCCTCCAACATTATATTTTGGTCGCAATCTTACTATTCGAGTTTCATCCTTAACAATGGATAATCATTTCCCTGATCGTCCTTTTCTGTTCGTTGATAAGTTTTAAAGCCGAACTTATTGTAAAAACCAACCGCTTTTGTATTCTGTTCATTGACATCCACTTTGTCAATTTTAAGTTCCCGAACTGCAAATTCCATAAGCTTTTTGCCATGACCTTTTCCGAAAAGATCCGGGGATAAAAACAGCATTTCCAATTTTCGTTCTGCCACTCCCAAAAAACCATAAACCGCATTGTTTTGGACTAAACAATAAACCTCCAAATCATGAAAATCCATCGTTTTTACCAATGCTTTAATGGATAGAAAATCTTCTGTTTTCAAAAAAAGGTGGGTTGCCAATACAGAGTGTTCCCAAACTTCAAGAAGCTGTTCCCGATGTTTATCCGCATACTTTAAAATT
>NZ_JBGTCA010000135.1:0-9528 GCF_041749095.1 Aquiflexum sp.
AAAGGAGGAGACCTGATACTCGAATTGGCTAAGAGATTTCCTGATTGTGATTTTAAAATTGCCGGAATGTCCAAACCTGAAACATTGAACGGAAATTCTCAAAACGTGAAGTTTATGGGCAAACTAAATGCTGAAATGATCAGAAATGAATATCGCAAAGCCACCTTCTATTTTCAGTTGTCCGTATTTGAGGGCTTTGGTTGCGCATTGTGTGAGGCGATGCTTTGTGGCTGTACCCCCATAGGAAGTAAGGTCAACATCATCCCTGAAATTATCGGGGAAACCGGATATATTTTGGAACACAGGGATGTCAATCTTTTGGAAAAACTGCTAAGAAAAATACTCGAAATACCCATTCAGGAAAGCTTTAACCAAAAAGCAAGAGAAAGGATTATTCAGAAATATTCATTGCAGAGTAGGCAAGACCTGCTCTTTTCAAAACTACCCTATTGATTTTCAAAAGACCAATGGAAAAAATTTCAGCCATATTTACCAGAAATTTATTTGTCATTCCGGGCGGATATTTTTTGGTTCAGTTCATTAAAAATCTTTTCCGGAAGGAATACCATGATCCAGCATGGCGAACTTTTTCATTTAGGGGAATCTCGATGAAGGTGGACATATCCAAAAGTATGGGTGCGGCCATATATTGGCGGGGAGCGCATGATTGGGCGCCTATTTTTGTTCTGGGAAAAATACTTGAAAAAGGGCAAACTATCATCGATGTTGGGGCGAATCAAGGGGAATACAGTCTATGGGCTGTAAAACATACAGGGCCAACCGGTAAGGTCATCGCATTTGAACCCATGGATGGGCTTTACGATCAGTTGGGTTTCAATTTCTCCCTGAATCCTGAATATCAAAATGCTCTCATTCCTGCAAAAATGGGATTGTCCGAAGCTCCTGGTAAACTCAATCTATATGGCAAAGAGGGAGACAATGAAGGTGTAAATACCATGTTCCCAACTCAAACCCATACAGTCCTGATTCAGGAAATCAAGCTTGATACCCTGGATAACCAAATGCAACTATTTAACTGTAATCAAGTCGATCTGATCAAAATCGATGTGGAAGGTGCAGAATTACAGGTTCTGAAAGGTGCTGTGAATACCCTGAAAAAACACAAACCTTACCTTATGATCGAAATTAATAGAGAAGCTTGTCTGGCAGGAGGCTATGAACCTGAGGAGATTTTTGAGTTACTAAGGCCAATGGGCTACACTTTCGAAAAAATCGGACTAAGAGGAAAGCGCATTCCCATAGAGAGTGTTCCACCGGAATTCTGCAATATTCTTGCCTCGGCAAGATAAGATTTATCTTTCTATTTTTGTTTCGATGAAACCCATAGCCCGCCAAAGTCTGCTGACCACAATTTCTTCCTACATAGGGGTGTTGATAGGTTATTTCAATGTGCTTTGGTTGTTGCCTTATGTTTTGCAGCCTGATGAAATCGGTCTTTTTAGAACACTTCAGGATATGGCGCTGCTATTGGTTCCCATAGCTCAGTTGGGGATTGGAAATGGCATCACGCGTTTTTTTCCTTTGGTCAAAGAAAAAAAGTATGCCTTTTTTACTTTGAGTTTGATATTGACTTTTGTTGGATTCCTGATAGTTTCATCACTTTTCCTGATTTTCAAAGAAAATGTTATTGCAGCCTTTGCAACCAATTCTCCTGAAGTCATTGATTTTTTGGGGGTGGTCCTTTTCATCACTTTATTTTCAGTGATGAATACTATATTGGAAGCATTTTGCAGGTCTTTTATGAAAATAGCCGTTCCCAGCTTTTTCAGGGATGTTGTCAATAGAATATCAGTCGCCATCCTGGTAAGCATGTACTTTATGAACTGGTTGATTATTGACCAAATGATTTGGGGATTGGCTGTCCTCTATTTAATATCCCTGATTGGGATGACCTTTTATATGGTCAACATCAATATTTTCAGATTAGACTTCGACTTTTCATCATTTCCAAAAGATTTCAGAAGGGATTTTCTGAAATACAGCATGATTACGCTTTTGGGTACAGCAGGATCGGTGTTGATTATGAAAATCGATAGCCTGATGGTCAGTTCGATGATCGGGCTTGATGCAAATGCAATTTACATGATAGCATTTTCCATTGCCATCGTCATGGAATTGCCAAGAAGGGCTATTTCCCAAGCCGCTATGCCGGTGGTTGCGGAGCACTTCGCTAAAAATGAGCATTTTGAAATCAATAAACTTTATAAAAATATAGCCGTCCATCAGTTTTTGATCTGCTTGCTTTTGTTTTTGGGAATATGGTCCAATATTGACAATCTCTATCACTTTGTCCCAAACAGTATTATTTATGAAACAGGCAAATGGGTGGTATTATGGATTGGATTGGCCAAGATGTCCGATATATTATTTTCGATTAACGGGGAAATTATCGTTTTTTCGAAGTATTATATTTTCAACATCACTGCGACTCTCATCATGTGTGTGGCAGTCGTTGTTTTAAATCTCCTGCTTATTCCGGTTTATGGCATCGAAGGAGCTGCTGTTGCCTCCTTTTTGTCTCTTCTGATTTATAACCTGATCAAATACATTTATATCAGAATCAGGTTGGATTTTGATCCGTTTTCTTTCGATGTGTTGAAAATCTTCGTTTTGGGTCTACTTACTTATGGCATTCAATTATTTGTTCTTCAGTTTATGGAAGTGGGCCTCAAAGACATTATTTTGAGGTCAGTGGTAGTTACCCTGATTTATATTGCAGGGATTTATTTGCTCGGAATAGCAAAAGAAAGTCAAAAATCAATAATTGAAAAAATAAAAAGGCCCAGGCCATAGAGTGTTACCAAACCCCTTTATTGACAAGATTTGAGCTGCCTGAAATCCGCAAACTTCCACTGTTATCCTGAATCCTAAGATACGAGGCCCTCCCGATAGCTATCGGGATGAGGGGTGAGGCCTGTTTTTGGAAAGGGCTTCACTCGGCATTGTATTTACTTGTGAAGTTGGAACATGTCAGCGACCTGAGCCATTTGGGCAAATATACGAATTAAACTAAGAAACGTTATGAGCAGAAAGGTTATGCTTTAAGCCTGTTTTTGTCATCTGCGGTTTTTAATGGATAATCTCCCATTCCAAACAAATTCACCAAAATTCATTTTGTTCAAAACATTTAATCAGTATTTTTATTGGGAAAAAAAATAATGGATTATAAGGTCAAATCATATTTGGTTTTAATAATATTCCTTTGATTCATACAATGGGACTTTCAAAATAATAATCTGAACCGGTTAAATACAAATAATAAATTCAAAACAATATTTTACAAAAATCAACTTTTCATCATTGAAATCGTTTAGTTTTGCAGTTCGATAAGGTTTAAAAAAATGTATCAAATAAAAAAACTCATCGTTTGTCTGGATCAAAGTGCATTGGATGCTACCCTTGTCAGGTTCGCAGCTTTCATTTCCAAGGTCAACCAAACCAAAAAGATCTATTTTACCAATGTCATCAGAAACCTGAACATCCCAAAAGATGTCCTGGAGGAATTTCCCCATTTGATAGATAACATGGTTGAGGAGAGAAAAGCCCAGATGAAGGATGTTGTGGAGAAGAACTTTGGCAAAGCCGATAACATCGAATTTTCTTATGTTGTCAAAGAAGGGCAACTCTCCAAAAAAATACTCAAACTTGCCCACGAGAAATCTGCGGACATGATTTTGGTCGGTAGAAAAGTAAGCCTTCCCGGTACAGGGGTCGTCTCCCAAAGATTGGCAAGAAGAGCCAGCTGTTCCCTGTTGATCATTCCCGAAAATGCGGAACCCAAAATGGAGAGGCTATTGGTGCCGAGTGATTTTTCGGATTATTCCAAAGATGCCATGGAAGAGGCTATCATGATTGTAGAAAAATATGGAGGCAAAGCTGAAATAGTTTGCCAAAATGTTTTCACTGTTCCATCAGGATATCATTTTACAGGAAAAAGCTATAAGGAATTTACAGAGATCATGTTGATGCATGCTGAAATAAATTTTAAGAAATTCATCAGGAAAATTGATACCCAGAACATCAAAATCAAAGCTGTTTATACACAAGATGAAGATGATGACCCTGTGGAAGACATTTTGGCCAAGGCCAAAGAAATAGATGCTGATTCTATCATCATCGGTGCTAAAGGCAGGACTGCCGCAACAGCACTATTTTTAGGCAGTATGGCTGAAAGGCTGATCCAGCTCAATGAGGAGTTTCCATTGTTGGTAACAAGACCAAAAGGGAAAAACGCCGGTATATTGGATTATATCCTTGAGATCTAAGGTAAAGTTGAAAAAACCAAAACCGCGAATCTTATCTCTTAGATTTGGTCAGCAGTGCTATATTTCTTAACCCACACTGTTTTGTTAAATCACTGAAGCTAATAATCCTTAAGGTTTATAATAGGAACCTTAAAAAAGCACCTTCGTTCCTCCCCTTTTTTTGAAAACAGATTAAACTTATGTATTATTCCTCTGTCAAAGATGCGAATGATATCATTAAGCGATTTAGAACTTTTACAGATGATCCAAAATCCCAATACCCGGGAAAAAGGATATAGATTTTTGATTGAAATGTATCAAAGAAGGATCTATGGGGTAATAAGAAAAATGGTGGTGATTCATGAGGATGCTGATGATATCACTCAGAACACATTTATCAAAGCCTTTAAAAATATTAATAGTTTCCATGGAAATTCATCTCTCTTCACATGGCTGTACCGGATTGCCACCAATGAAAGTTTGAATTTTCTCCAAAAGAAAAAAAAGAGATTTTTCTTTTCAGTAGATGACCATGAGTCTGAAATGGAAAATTACCTTGAACATTCAGGTATGGTTACCGGAGATGAAATAGAAAAAAAACTTCAGAAAGCCTTGCTGAAATTACCGGTTAAGCAAAGATTGGTGTTTAACTTAAGGTACTTCGAGGATCTGAGCTATGAAGAAATGAGTCAGATTACAGAAACTTCGGTGGGAGCTTTAAAAGCAAGTTACCACCATGCAGCAAAAAAAATTGAAAATGAGCTGCAAATAGAATAAACTTCAGTACTTTATTTCTGTCTAACCGACGTAAATATGAAAAACATACCTAAAACCAATATTTTCAATACCCCCGAAGGCTATTTTGAAAAACTCCCTGAGGAGATTTTAACCAGACACCAAAAAAGGAAAACAAAGTCTTTTACTTTCGTAACCAGTATGGCAGCAGCGGCTGTAATAATTTTGGGCATGGTAGTCTTTGTGCTTAAAAATGACATCACTACAAATAGCTCACTTGAAGCCAATCTAGCTCAGGAAATAGATCTGTACATCAGTTCCGGTTATTGGCAAGCTGAGGACATATTATCATTTGCGGATAATCCAAACTCCATTCTTGATGAAATCATCACCATGGAATGGGGGGAATATGAATTCGAAACCAATGAACAATTTGAAGAAGATTGGTGGTATTAAACAAAAAATCATGAAAAAATTTGCACTAATATTTATTGTCCTTGCTTTTTCCCATTCTTACCTGCTGGCTCAGAAACCTGAGGGGCAGCAATATGATAAAGAGAAACTGGAAGCGGCGAGGGTTGCATTTGTAACCAACAGACTGGATTTGAAAGCTGATCAGGCTGAGAAATTCTGGCCGCTCTTCAATCAGTACAATGAAGATCGGGGTAAATTGATGGATCGGATTTCTGCTATCAACAGGAGTTCTTCACAGGAAATCACAGATGCCAAAGCAAAGGAAATGATCCAGGAAAGGCTATCTCTGCAGCAACAATTACTGGATAAGGAAAAAATATTTATGGAGGAAGTGACAAAAGCCATCACTCCTGTACAGGCCATAAAATTAGGCGGAGTCAACAGGGAATTTACAAGGCAGGTTTACAGAATGCATAAAGGCGGTGAAAAAGGATCTAGAAATTGAAAAAATCAGCTTTTCAGCTGCTTTTTTTTTGTTTTATTCTTTTTTCAACAAATCCCTTATCTCTTCCAAAAGGACTTCAGATTTTGGTGCAACAGGTGGTTCCGAAGGAGCAACTTCCTCTTTCTTTTTCATGGAATTCATTGCCCTGATTGCCATAAAAATAACAAATGCAATGATCAGGAAATCCACTACATTCTGAATGAAATTGCCATAGCTTAGAGTAACGGCAGCCATTTCTTCTCCACCCTCCGAAATATATGCATCCCTTAGAATAATTCCCAAATCTTTGAAATCAACATTTCCTAAAAGCATACCTAATGGAGGCATAATAATATCATTGACAAAGGAAGAAACGATTTTGCCGAATGCTGCTCCAATAATGACAGCAACTGCCAAATCGACCACATTGCCTTTCATGGCAAATTCTTTGAACTCTTTAATTAGGCTCATAATTTTTTGTTAAAGTTGGTGAATCATTCAATTCTGAAAATAAATAAAAAACTAATAATAGACTACATTCTTGGATAATAAGTTTATAATAAGTTGGTTTTTCAATTTTTGAAGAGTATGTATAGGAGCCTTTCTATATAAATTCCTTTCTGCAAAACATGATTAATAAAAGTATTCAGGACGTGAAACCTGTATTTTTTTATAACTTTAAACCCTCAACCTATTAAACCGAACAGAATGAAAATCGCATTGATTGCTCATGATGGGAAAAAAGCCGACATGGTCCATTTCCTTAGTGGCTATAAAAAGCAATTGCACCATGCAGAAATAGACTTGGTCGCCACAGGCACTACCGGATTACATATAGAAAGAGCAGGATTCAAAGTTCAGAAACTCCTTTCAGGCCCTTTGGGGGGTGACGCCCAGATTGCTTCAATGGCAGCTCAAAAAGAGTTGTCCATGGTGATATTTTTTAGAGATCCTTTGGATAAACATCCCCATGAACCTGATGTACAGATGTTGATGAGGATATGTGATGTCCACAATATCCCTTTGGCCACCAATCCGGCTGCAGCACAATTGATGTTTGAACAATTAACCACCCAATTTGATGGAAATTAAAACAATGAAAAAAATTGGCGTCCTCACCTCAGGAGGAGATGCCCCGGGAATGAATGCTGCCATCAGGGCTTCTGTCAGGGCAGGATTTTTTTACAACGTGGAGATGTACGGCATTTATAGAGGATATGAAGGGATGATTCAGGATGAAATCAAAAAGCTGGAGTCCAAAAACATTGCACATGTGCTAGAGAGAGGGGGAACCTTTTTGAAATCTGCCAGAAGTGCCGAATTCCGAACTCCTGAAGGGAGAAAAAAAGCCTATGATAATCTCAAAAAGCATGGTATCGATGGTTTGGTAGTGATTGGTGGGGATGGTTCTCTAACAGGTGCCCATCTTTTCTATCAGGAATATGGTATTCCATCAATTGGTATTCCGGGAACCATTGACAATGACCTTGCCGGTACTGACCATACCATTGGCTTTGATACAGCATGCAATACGGCCATTGAAGCCATAGATAAAATCCGGGATACCGCTACATCCCATGACAGGCTATTCTTTGTGGAGGTAATGGGCAGAGATGCCGGTTTTATCGCTATCAATGCAGGGATCGGCAGTGCCGCAGCAGCTATACTCATCCCTGAGAAAAAGATGCCCATAGAAAGATTGATAGAGCGTCTCAAAGCACGGACAAAGGCAATGAAAACCTCCAATATTGTAATTGTTGCAGAAGGAGGCAAAAGTGGTGGTGCTGCTGAAATTGCCGAAAAAATCAAAAAACAACTCCCCTATTATGACATCAAAGTGACCATTTTGGGTCACTTACAGAGAGGTGGTGCTCCAAGCTCATCTGACAGGGTACTTGCAAGTAAGTTGGGAGTGTCCGCTGTAGAAGGATTGATCAATGGTAAATATGATGTCATGGCAGGTATCATCAATAATAAAGTCGTCTTTACACCGATCGCTAAAGCAATCATCGGAAGCAAGGAGGTAGATGAAGATGACTTCAGGATAGCAAAAATTCTTTCCACTTAATTCGAAGCCAATCAAAAAAAGGAGGTCTGAAGACCTCCTTTTTTTTCGATCGTTTCCAAATTCCCAACTACATACTTGAAACTTTTATAGGAAAATTATTATTCCAGGACTAAAGAACTGTAAGCAGGCAGATTGATTTTATTCCCATCTTTTTTGGCATTACCATAAGAAAACAACTCAATGGTGAATTCCTCTGGTGCATCAATTGTCTGGTTTTCATCACTTAAGTTATGGACTACGAAGACTTCTTGATCCTCATGGTTTCTGAAAAAAGCCATGACGGGTTTGGGTAAATCCCCAATATAAGGTTCCAGGTTCCCTAAAGCCAATGCCCTGTTACTGTTTCTAAGTCTGATGATATCCTTATAATGGTTGAAATAACTCGTGCTCATGGATTTTTGGATTGCAAGAGGAGTTACAGTCTCGTCAATAGAATAAACAGGTTCCATCCAGGTAGTCCTGCCTTTGTCATTGTTATTGATATCCCATAAGAACGGTTCCCTGATATTCTCATCAGGCTTTTTGCCCAACATGCCTATTTCCTCCCCATAGTATAGGTAGGGCGCGCCGGGCATGGTCATGAGGATATTGATAGCCTGTTTGTGTTTTCTGGGATTTTCATCCAGGGAATTCAAAAGCCTTGGTTGGTCATGATTGGATGAAAAAGTGGCATCAATGAAGTCATTGGTAATATCAAGGTAGAAATCAAGTACCTCTTTTTGTTTTTTGACAAGCAGCATTCCATCTTCCTTCTGATAGGATTCCAGCAAGGTGTAATGAAAATCGAAGTTGAACAATACCGGAAGACCCGGAAGATAGGGGGCCACGATTTCTTTTTTATCATACACCTCCCCTACTAAATAAATGTCAGGCTTAATGGCTTCCATTCTATCCCTGAATTCCTTCCAGAAGGCGTGGTTATCCTCAGGCCTGTCATCCGGAAAAATGTGTTTGGCAGCATCGAGTCTGAATCCGTCGATTCCGACCTCTTCCAACCAAAACCTTCCAATTTCATAGATTTCTTCCCTTACTTTAGGATTGTCAAAATTAAGGTCAGGCATACCACCATAGAAAAAACCATAATAAAAATCCTCCCCAAATCCGGGGTCATGCCACTGACGGACATTATCACTGTCAAGGGTTATTGTCTTTTTTTCTATGAAATCAGCAATGGTATCCTTTTGGGCCCAAACGTAATAATCCCTGTAAGGATTATCCCTGCTTTTTTGGGACTCCAAAAACCAGGGATGCTTATTGCTTGTATGGTTAATGATCATATCAATGACAATCTTGATGTCCTTTTTGTGCGCTTCATCAATCAGCGTCATGAAATCTTCCATCGTACCATAATCGGGATGAATGCTTTTGTAGTCCGTCACATCATATTTATGGTAGCTTGGAGAATTCATAATAGGCATAAACCAGATTGCATTGGCTCCCAGTTCTTTTACGTGGTCAAGCTTCTTGGTGACGCCATCAATATCACCTATTCCATCTCCGTTTGAATCATAAAATGATTGGATAAAAATCTCATATGTAATGCCTGCATGAGGCCAATGATT
>NZ_JBGTCA010000136.1:0-1772 GCF_041749095.1 Aquiflexum sp.
TTCACCATGGTCAATGACTCCACAGCAAAGGGTCAGGGAGTAAATGACATGAAAGGTGGAAATGTGATGATTTTTGCCACTTTGAAAGCATTGGATCAAATGGGACTTTTAAAGGACCGAACGATAACGGTATATTTTCCGGGAGACGAAGAAAATGCGGGAGATCCTTCCTGGGTGAGCCGGGCTGATTTTGTGGAAAGAGCAAAACAGCATGATTATGCCCTGGGCTACGAAACAGCACAGGGATTCAATATCGCCACTGTGGCCAGAAGAGGTGCCAGCGGATGGACTTTGAAAACCACTGGCAGGCAGGTGCATTCCTCAGGAGTTTTTAGGGAGTCAGTGGGCTATGGGGCTATTTATGAAGCTTCAAGAATACTCAATCAATTCCGAGAGGAATTGGCAGGAGAACAATACCTGACATTTAATCCAGGACAGTTTATAGGAGGTTCAGACATCACTTATAATCCTGATACAGGAGAAGGAGAGGCTTTGGGCAAGACTAATATTGTGGCAAGGGAAGCTTTTATTACCGGTGATTTGAGATTTTTGGGCGAACCTCAAAAAGAAGCAGCAAGGGAAAGAATGAAACAGATTGTCTCCCAAAACCTGAACGGCACCACCGCCGAAATCAAATTTACAGATGGCATCCCATCCATGCCCCCAACACCCGGTAATTATGCTTTGGTGGATGTATTGAGCAAGGTCAGTGTGGATATGGGTTTTGGAGAGGTGAAAGCCGGCGATCCGGGTTCAAGGGGTGCGGGTGATATATCCTACGTGGCCGATTACCTGGACTGCATCGATGGCTTGGGGGCTTCCGGCACAGGTGCCCACTCCCCTGCTGAGACGATCAATATGAAGCAATATCCTGATTTACTGAAAAGGAGTGCGGTGTTTGTGTATAGGTTATTGGATATGTGATTTGGACAGAGACCTGTCAGGTTTTGAAAACCTGACAGGTCTTATAGGGCAATGAATCCCCTTTAAAGATAACTTTTCGCAAGCAGGTGAGGATAAAATTAATTCATCCATCATTTACTGATGTTAAATTTAGATATATCTAATACCCGCTTTTTAAAGTTTTCTCCTTATTTTGGTTGTCCTTCTAATTAAAAAACAATCTGTTCTCCAAAAGTGTAGTATTAAAAATTTTTACTTTCCAATACCACCCTTATGAAACATGTTTTCCTAATACTTTTGATTCTGATGGCTGGTCAGGGACTTGCGCAGGAAATCACCAAACCAACAGAAAGAATTATTTCCCAAACCCTCTCCCAAAGATGGGAATTGGACCCTGAGGATAAAAAAGGCACTTTCAGACTTAATTATTACAAACCTTTTTACATCACAGCAGGTCGATGGTCCAATAATCCAAACTTTCAACCGCAAAGTGAAAACCCTGACTTTTCTGTTCCAGAAGCAAAGCCCTACAACAATTACGAAGCAAAATTCCAATTGAGCTTTAAAAGCAAGGTATTACAATCCATGTTTTGGGGACATGGAGACCTTTGGATAGCTTATACACAAGCGGCACATTGGCAGATCTTCAATACCGATTTGTCCAGAACATTCAGGGAATTGAATTATGAACCTGAATTGATGTTGAATTTTGGTTTGAATGCTAATGTACTTGGCTTTAAATGGAGAACAGTTGGTGTCTCATTCAACCACCAATCCAATGGCCAGGACCTTCCAAGGTCTAGAAGCTGGAATAGGGTGATATTTCATGCAGGACTGGAAAGAGACCGATGGATGGTTGTACTTAGACC
>NZ_JBGTCA010000137.1:0-4324 GCF_041749095.1 Aquiflexum sp.
AGCCTCCTCTGTAGAATTTCGGGGAATCTACTTCTATTGGAAGTGAAATCCAATTGATTTTTACCATAGAATAAATTATGTCACAGAGATTTGGTAAAGAACCAAAGCTTGTAATTGTTTCCTTCTATTCAACTTATATCAAAGATATTAGGTAGGATGATGCATTAAAAAATCATTCCAGGTTTCATGTAAATTGAGACCTTTAAAAATCAAAAATATATTTTCATAACTATCAGGTTATTAGTACGTTATTTCATAATTTTTTCCTACATTTCTTAGAATTTAAATACCCTTATAATTATTGACATTACCCTTACCCAGTAGCGATTTTTATCTTTTTTATTCTCTTAAAATCACAAACAAAATTTCAGTCAAACCTTAAAAACTCAATGAAACTCAAGAAAAAAACCCACTTAAAAAAAATGAAAAATTCCTATGAAGAAGAACGAAATTTTTGGATTAATCCTGACAATCGGAGTGTTGTTGGGATTGAGTAGATGTCAACAAGCAGAAAAGGTTCAGGAAGTAGAACTGAAGGAACAATGGCAACTTCTTGGATATCAATCCTTGGAGGAATATGGTAAGCATTTGGTTACAGTTGGGGCCTGTCATGATTGTCATACCCCAAAAAAAATCGGACCCAATGGATTGGAGTTTGATTGGGATTTGGCCCTTTCAGGTCATCCCTCAACTTTGCCCTATCCTGAAGTAGATAGGATGAATGTAGAGCAAAATGGCTTGGTCACAACTAATTTTCTCACATCTTGGGTGGGACCTTGGGGCATTTCCTTTGCGGGCAACCTGACTTCTGATGATACGGGGATTGGGACATGGACTGAAGAGCAGTTTTTCACAGCCTTAAGAGAGGGGAAATTCAAAGGTTTGAAAAATGCCAGGCCATTATTACCACCTATGCCTTGGGAAATGTACAAAGACATGACGGATCAGGAATTAAAGGCCATTTATGCATACCTCAAATCCACAAAACCAATTTCCAATATTGTTCCAAGCCCTATACCTCCAGTTTTGGCGTCGGCACAATCGACTACTCAATAAAATAAGAGTGTTTGTTGGTTTTGTCTGAATTGAAGCCGGAATGCAAAATCATTCCGGTTTCTATTAATTATTAATTTAACGTCTTCATACCGAGTCCCCATCAAATTGCTTATTTTATTCTAACAATTCTAATTGTTCATGCCTGGCACGAAGAGAATATCGGACTACCAAATCCACCTAAAAATTAAATCGATTTTTGATTTCCTCACGAACTGATTCGGGAAAGGTACTGTGCTTTATCCAACTGTTCCAATCCCTCATTGATAGCTGCCCGGTCTTCAGTATTTAATTCATCCCAAAAATCCCCTTCATCTTCAATGTTCAAAAGTGATTTAACTGCATTCAAAACACGTTCATCATTGCTATTGATGATTTCTGATATTATTCTGTATTTTACCGCAATATCCATTTGATAGTATTTTATTAGTCCAATAAAGTTAGCGAATTTTATTTTTAGTTGCGATTCCTCCCCTAAAGTGGAACAATCCATTTATCATATAATCACCTCAAAAATCGGAAAACCTAACCTTTATTCGAAAAAATGAAAACTAAATCCTCTCCAAAATCCATTTTAAAATATCCTCCATTATTTCCTCTTTTTCAATTTCATTGATCAGTTCATGATAGAGATCAGGATATCGGCGGAAGGTTGCATCTTTTGATGCAATATTCTTTAAAAATTCTTCTGTCCCTTTTGGATTTGTAAGTTGGTCTCCTGTGCCATGAAGCAATAAGACCGGATATTGAAATTGATTTGACTTTGATTGAATTTCCTTGATCATCCTCAATATTTGGTAACCCGTCCTGGCGGGTATACTCTCTTGATAATTCAAAGGGTCTTCCTTGTATTTCTTTACTTCTGCCGGATCATGCGAAATCATTTCACTTTCAATCTTCAATACTTTCATATTGGGGACAAGGTTACTTAAAATTGAAGCACCGGCTATCAATAATTTTGACACATTTACATCAGGTTTCAAAGCAGGAGCACTCAAAATTATTCCCTTAGCTTCAGGTTGATAATTGAGCGCGTAAGCTGCTACCATTCCCCCTCCCATACTATGTCCAAAAATAAATGCAGGTGCATCAGCAACAAAATTTTTTACTTTGCCGAACAGTGCATCGATATCTTTGAGGTAGTCTTTATAATCCGAAACATAGGCCGTCGGTTTGGGTAGTGATGATTTACCATGACCCCTTCCATCAAAAGTAAAAACAGCAATATTCCTATTTACCAATTTCTTGGCAAAGTGGGCATATCGACTACTGTGTTCACCAAGTCCATGTACTATCAATATTGACGCCTCGGATTTTTCAGGCATCCAAGCCTGTAAATAAAGCTTGATCCCATCATGGGTTGTGTAGGAAGTTTCAAGATGTTTCATGGGTTGGTAATTGGTTGTAAAATAGGATGTTCAAATCAACTTGAGTTAAATCATGGTATCCACTTGATATTCTTAAAGTTAGGCTTTCTCTTCTCAAGGAAAGCATTCCTGCCTTCTTTGGCCTCCTCAGTCATGTATGCCAATCGCGTAGCTTCTCCTGCAAAGACCTGTTGACCTACCATACCATCGTCGGTAAGGTTCATGGCAAATTTCAACATTTTGATGGAAGTCGGAGATTTTGCAAGGATTTCCTGTGCCCATTGGTAAGCAGTTTCTTCGAGTTCAGCATGGGGAATCACCGCATTGACCATACCCATATCGGCAGCTTCCTGCGCTGAGTAATTCCTTCCCAAAAAGAAAATTTCTCTCGCCTTTTTCTGACCTACCATTTTTGCAAGATAAGCTGAACCATATCCCCCATCAAAACTGGTTACATCTGCATCGGTCTGTTTAAATATCGCATGCTCTTTACTCGCCAAGGTCAGGTCGCAGACTACATGTAAGCTGTGCCCCCCGCCTACTGCCCAACCCGGCACCACCGCTATGACCACTTTGGGCATAAAGCGAATCAGTCTTTGAACTTCGAGAATATTCAACCTATGCATCCCGTCTTCACCCACATAGCCTTGATGACCTCTCGCCTTTTGATCTCCTCCAGAACAAAAAGAATATACCCCATCCTTTGGCGATGGCCCTTCAGCAGATAGCAATATCACACCAATTGAGGTGTCCTCCTGCGCTTCATAAAAAGCATCATACAATTCGCTTGTGGTTCTTGGTCGAAAGGCATTCCGCACCTCAGGCCGGTTAAAGGCTATCCTTGCTACTCCATCACATTTTTTATAGGTTATATCCTGATATTCTTTGGCGGTTTTCCAGTTAATTGACATGGCAATATTTGTTTATATTTTTACCGCAAGTTAACAGGCTTACGGGAAATTTGTTGAATTTTGAAAGAAGGTCTTGAAAAGCCATGGGAAAAATCATTTTAGAAAATAGGGACTACACTTTTGACCAAATCAAAAACGGACAATGGAGTGAAGATGATTCCTATCTGCATCAGGCTTTCTCATTTTGTCAACAATGGGTAAATGGCGTAGAAGAGTTCGAACTAAAAACTTCAGGTTCTACAGGCAAACCAAAAAAAATCAAAGTCAGCCGCAAACAAATGCAGATTTCTGCCGAGGCAACCAAGGCTTATTTAAAGATTGACTCTAAGTCAACTTTATTGTGCTGCCTGAATACCGAAATGATAGCAGGAAAAATGATGCTTGTAAGGGCTGTGGAATGGGATGCTGAATTGGTTTTTGTAAAGACCAAGGAAAATCCATTGGAAGACCTTTGGTTGGTATCCCACATTGATTTTGCCGCTATGGTACCATTACAGGTTCAGGCATGTTTATCAAAAGAAGTCACGCTCCGAAAATTAAAAAATATAGGTACCCTGATTATTGGTGGTGCACCAACTTCGGTGGTATTGAGGGAAAAGATTGTAGAAAAACAGATCAATGCTTATCAGACTTTTGGAATGACAGAAACAGTTTCACATATTGCCCTTGCTCCCATCACGCGAGATGAATTGGTGTTTGAAACCATTACCGGTGTCAGTATAGGGAGTGATAAGGATGATCGTTTATGGATTTCAGCAGCCATGGCCACAGAAGAAAAACTCCAAACAAATGACATTGTTGAATTATTGAACCAAAGTCAATTCAAATGGATCGGAAGAGCGGATTTTACTATCAATTCAGGTGGAATAAAAATCCAACCTGAAGTATTGGAACCGCAATTATTACCGTTTATTTCAAAACATTTTGGGGATATCGCCTATTTCGTATATGGGAATGGAGTTGAAAAATTAGTTCATAAACTGATCCTCGTCT
>NZ_JBGTCA010000138.1:0-3126 GCF_041749095.1 Aquiflexum sp.
CATTTTAGCTGTTTTGGTATTTTTAGGTGTTGTGGGCTCCCTGGGATTTGTTTACAGTATCCTGAATGAGGTTAAAAAAGCCAATACCTACCGGGAAAAACTTGAGGATGCCAAAAAACAATCAGACAGACTGGCAAAAGCAAAACAGGACTTCTTGGCCAATATGAGCCATGAAATCAGAAATCCACTACATGCTATCCAAGGCTATCAAAGTGCATTGGAGAAATCGGGCATTTCTGAGCAGCAAAAAGATTTTGTAAAGATGATAGGTTTTGCCTCAGATACCTTGATATCAATCGTAAACGATATACTTGATTTCTCTAAACTGGAGGCCGGCAAGATTCAAATAGAGCAACAGTCTTTTGATTCCCATAAGCTCTTTTTGTCAATCAAAAGTTTTTTTGCATTCAAAGCTGAGGAGAAAAATCTGTATTTTGATTGGACAATTGATTTGCCGAAAGACAAATGGTTTATTGGAGATCAGCTACGGATCAATCAGATCCTAAGTAATCTTTTGAGCAATGCCATCAAATTCACCCAAAATGGCGGTATTGATGTCGATATTAGATTAGATTCTGAAGAGAAACTTTTGATTCAGGTAAAGGATACCGGTATGGGGATGACCCCGGAAGTCAAGGATAAGATTTTCCAGGAATTCAATCAGGGAGATACTTCTATAACAAGAAAATTCGGAGGAACCGGTTTAGGATTGTCTATTATCAAAAAGTTGATTGATCTGCAAGGAGGGAAGTTGAAGGTTGAAAGTGAAGTAGGAGAGGGTACGCTCATTAAGTTTGAATTGCCCATGACATTGACAGAGGTAGAATTGACAGAATCTAATGAAGATAATGGTCTGATATATTCCTTGGAAGGAAAAAAAGTATTAGTAGTGGACGATGATGCGATTGGGTTGAAGCTGATCAAATTACTTTTGGAATCAAAGGGCGCTGAAGTTAAAGATTATCTTGGGGGGGTGAATTTTGAACACAGCTATGAGTATGCTGATTTTGACCTTGCCATTCTCGATATCCAAATGCCGGAAGTGAGTGGTTTGGAAGTCTTAAAAATTTTAAGGGCCAATAAGGATAATTCCGAAAAACCGGTAATTGCTATGACTGCAAATGTATTTGCAGATGAAAAATACGCCCTGACTCATGCAGGTTTTGATGCTTTACTTTTAAAACCCTTCAATGAAAAGCAGCTCACCCATATGATCGGAGAGTTATTATCACTTGATCAGGTCAATTCAGAACCAAATGGAGTGGTCTCGGAAGTAGTAAGTAATTTGGAAAAACAGTATGATCTTACAGATATAAAGAAGTTTTGTATGGGTGATGAAGAGATGCTTCATGAGGTCCTTTTGGATATGATCTCCAATACACATAGGGACATGGAGGATTTGAAAAACGCGGTTTTGGTCCAAGATTATTTCAGAGTCAGAGAAATCACCCATCAGCTTTCGAGTCGATTGGGCCAGATTAAAATTGGGGCGGGGACCAAAGCCAGGGATATTGAGGTGTTCATCAAAAACGGAAAATTTTCAGGAATTGAAGATCTGGTCCGGGATTTGATCAATGAAACCATCGTAGCTTTGAATAAAATTAAATCAGATCTGCAGTTAGCAATCAAAAATTAACCTATTTTAATCCATACTTTTCCATTTTATTATATAGGGTTTTTCTGTCCATTCCCAAAAGTTTTGCAGCTTTGGACTTATTGAAATTAACATTTTCCAAAGTTTTGATGATCATTTCTTTTTCATGCACCCTTAATGAGTTTTTGGGATCCCTTTCATATAGCAATGAAGGTTCTTTTATGATCTCACTGGATAAGTCTTCCGGAAGAACCCCAACTTCAATGTATTCTTTTTGGCTGAGCAATACAGACCTCCGTATGATGTTTTTCAATTCCCTAAGATTTCCGGGCCAGGGGTAATTTTTAAATATCTGTTCCACTTCAGGTGAAAACCCTTTAATGCTTTTTCCCAATTTGAAATTACTCTGATTCAAAAAATAGTCTGCAAAGACCATCAAGTCTTCTCCACGCTCCCTTAATGGAAGAGCAGTAATACTGAATTCATTGAGACGATGGTATAAATCTTCTCTAAATTCACCTTTTTTGACCTGAATCTGAAGGTCATCATTAGTAGCCGCTATGACCCGGACATCAATCGGAATCTCAGTGTTGCTGCCGGTTTTTTTGATTGTTTTTTCTTGGAGCGCCCGCAATAATTTGATCTGAATGTCATAACTGAGGTTGCCGATTTCATCCAATAAAATAGTCCCGCCATTTGCAGTTTCAAAATGCCCGGTTCTTGTGTCCGTGGCTCCTGTAAAAGCACCTTTGATGTGTCCAAATAACTCACTACCGGCAAGATCTTTGGATAATGCCCCACAATCTACAGCGATAAATGGGCCTGAATTTCTTTTGGAAAGCTTATGGATTTTTTTGGATATATATTCTTTACCTGTGCCGGTTTCACCAAGTACAATTACACTTAGATCCGTGGGTGCAACCAAAGAAATATACTCTTCCAATTTCAATGAGGCTTCGATCTTTCCGGTGATGTAATCATCTTTTACAGTCACACCTTTTGCAGTCCCGGAAGAACTCAAAGCCCTGCGTTTAGGGATATCTGCCAGGGTCTCCTTGACAGTGACCAATAATTCATCGGGGTTGATGGGCTTGGTGATGTATTCTACTGCTCCGATCTTCATCGCTTTGACAGCAATCCTGATATCAGAATAATTGGTGATCAGGATTACGGGGATTGGGTTGGAGAGGGAATTGCTAAAGTCCAGAATATCCAGCCCTGTGCCATCAGGAAGCCTGTAATCAGTAATGATTAAATTGACATTGTTGGAATTCAGAAAGGAAATACCGTCAGAAATCTTTTCTTTTGTGACGATTTCGAATCCATTTTTTTCCAGAAAATTCCTGATAATCCTGGAATAACTGACATCGTCTTCTACCAATAAAATACTTCGCATGCGAGAATAAAAATTTTAACTAAAGTAGAAAAAAATAAAGCACCGGAAAAGAATCCGATGCTTTAATGCAATCACTAGGGACAAAGATTATATTTGGTCATCTTTGATGATGTTGCCTTCAGAATCATATTTCCTG
>NZ_JBGTCA010000139.1:0-18685 GCF_041749095.1 Aquiflexum sp.
CCATCAGACCCAAGATAAGTTCCGTCAAAATTGTAATAATCACCATCAAGAGCTCCGTCCGGGTCAATCCTTAAAATTGGATTGTTACTCATTGCATTGTACGGTGTCAGGGATTCTCTGAGGTGTGCCATCGGGTCAACAACAAACCACCTGCCTATCGCTGCATCATATAACCTCGCCCCGTAGTCAAACAAATTGATCCCCAGATGGTCATTGAACTCCTTGCTGTTGTACAGGTACTTGTTGACCTTGATTCCCGGCTCCTGATACCCCAGCCCCTGCATTTCCACGCCCCATGGATCATAATGTGTCTCCTGCACTATAATCGGCCCTGTGGATTGGATACTGAAGTTGTCATACCAAACATTCTCAGAAGTTTCATTCACCACGAAGGCTTCAATATACCCGTCCTTGGGAACAAATATATCTTTTTTCAGCTCTTCATGTTTGTTTCGGGCTTTTTTTGACAGCAGAATTTTACCACTGTCATACATATTGCTATCAACATCATACAGCGCATATGCCATATAGGCTTCTGGAACCGGCTTTCGCTGAAGATCGGTAAGCACCAGCATAATGGCGTTGGCCAGGAGAATTTGATTTGGCCCGCCTCCAGCATACTGTTGACCCAGTTCATTAAGTTGCGATGCTACCGATGCCACATTTCCTGTCTTCAGGAATGCAGCGGGAAAGAGCCTGAACTTTTTGGGATCCATGTACTTTCCGAATACAGACAGGTTGATGGTATCGCCCTCCTGTACCTCCAGTGTACTTGCAGGACCGAGAATACGTCCCCTGTCAGCATTGAGCCAGGCCACGGCATAGCCGCCTTCGGTGACGTTATGTTCCATGGCACCCTGTCTGGATTCGGTGATGTTTTCGAAGTAGGCTTTTTCCTCCTCTTCGTTTTCAGGTTCCATGGTAGCTATTCTACAGCCGGTGCATACATGGGCACGGATCACCTGCCGGACGTTACCCAAATGATCCTTTACAAAGAACTCGTACTTTGGTGAGCCTGATTCATAGGCCACACGGCCCTCCTCATGGATCATATGGTCTATGGCATTGTTGACAAAGACAAACTCCCCAATATAATCCCTTGTTACCGTGCTTGCCCCATTCTGCTGTACTTCCCTGACTTTGTTTCCTTCCGCATCATACTGGTATGTGATCTTACGGTCGGTTCCGGTCAGGATGATTTCGGTCGGCAGATTGAGGTGGTTGTAAATGATGTTGCTGATCTCCTTGTCCAGATTGGATTTCAGGTTGCCGTTGCTGTCATAGCCATAGGTCGTGGCATTTCTTTCCTTGAAATCCTTGGACAGGAAGGTGTTGTTGGAGACAGCATCGGCCACCTGAATGAGCCGGTTGCCATGGGTGTCATAGGTATAGGTCAGGTTGTCCACCAGACCAAAGGTAGAAGTAGTCTGCTGGTTATTCCGCTGCATCTTGGAGATATTGCCGTTGGGATCGTATTCTATATTAGAAAGATTGTAACGGCCATTTTGTGCGGTAGCTGTCGGTACAGTATAGTTTGAGGCAGTAATCCTGTTGGCTATGTCATAGAGGTATCTATATTCCCGCTTTACATCATCCCTTCCCCTCCAGTCAGATCTTGTGATGTTGCCGTTCCAGTTGTTATGGGAAGCCTGTGCCCCTCCTGTTTCATAGAAGAGTTCCTGTGCAAACAGTTTGTTGGCCGAATTGCTGTTCTGGGGGTTGTTGATCCTTTTCAGCCATCCCCTTATATTGTAATTATAGCTGAAAAAGGCATTGTCCGCATAGGGGAAAGTCTTTCCGCTCAGCTGTCCCAGGTCATTGTAACTGTGCTGGGCAAGGGTCACCGTGGTTCCACTTCCTATCCGGTGGGTTATGTGCGACAATTGGCCGGCAGCATCATAGAAATACCCTCTGGTGATATTGTAAGTCCCCGGAGTACTGTATTGCGTGTAAGTGGCTAAGGGTTTGTTCTCAAAATCATAGCGGGTGGACACCCTAATAGTACCTCCCAAATGATGGTCAGAAACCGTTTGGATGGCCCTTTCTTGGCTGTCATAATAGATTGCCGTTTCAAATCTTGTGCCTGTGGAAAGGTTCCTGACAAGTTTTCCTGTCAGAAGCCCATGGGTCGCATTGCTGCTGTCGTGGTATCCTGTTGGCTTCACATAAGTAAGCGTACTTTTCCTGAAACTGTAATTGTTATAGTAATTGACGGTCAGCACCTCACCTTCACCGTTGCCGTCTGTGGCACTGGGATATCCTCCGGCGTTGGTTGTTCCCGATTTTCCAGATGTGCCATTTATGACTGCATTGTTGGTTCCCAAGCCGTCCACCAGAGTCTGCAGGTTGATCCTTGTTATGCTATGGCTGACCAGTCCGGTCATTACCGGCCTGTCAAGGGCATCGTATTTGGTATACTGCCATTTCCCCTGTGCGGTCAAAAGAGCATCCCTCCATGCAACCAACCTGTCATTGCGGTCATAGACCATTTCCTCGGTATTTTTTCCCGGCAGTTTCTTGGTGACCATCCTGCCCCTGGCATCATAACTGTAGAGGTAATACTGTGCATTGGCAAGGGTTGTGTTGGTGGATTGGGTGCTTGACCAGGCATTTTTCCTCAAATGATCGACGGCTTTTGGGGGAATAACCACTCGAAGTCTTCCGAAATCATCATATGAATAGTAGGTACACAACCAGCCATTATGAGCAGAAACGGGACTGGCCACTGCCTGTACCTTTTTCAGAACCAACCTATCCAATTTGTCATAATATTCGATCACTTTCTGTTTGTTTTCGTCCAGGGTTTCTTTTTTCCATAGCATCCCGGGGGAGAATATGGCAGATGTCACGGGAAGTCCACTGCTGTTGACCGTCCAAATTCTAACGCTGTCAGCAGGGGCGTTAGTGGACTCAGCCAATTCCATCTCCCTTCCGGAGCCCATTCTCCAGGGATTTCCGGGATTGGAAATTTTTCTTATCCTGTTTAATGGGGAGGATTCATACTGTTTTTCCGAATAACCATAGGTATCTCCGAATTGGTTGTTGTAAAAATTAGAATGCCTAGTTGTTACATTATGCCTGTATCTTCCCAAATATTCACCTCCATCAGGAAAAGCCAAATAATCCATGTAACTTCTACCAAATGTATCATAAACCACGGGAGCCACCAAATCCTTATCAGAAGCAACTGCAAGATGGTTGACCACCTGTTCGGGCCTTCCCAGTCCGTCATAATAGGTGGTTTCCTTATAAGACCCCTTTTGCAAGGAAGCTATGACCTGATGGCCGTGGACAAGGGTATCCCTTACTCTATATGTTCTGATCCAGTTGTAGTTTTCCGCATATCTGTTTACCCTGACCGGTACCTTGGCCGTAATGCAGCCGCTGCCCGTATGCCTGTAGGCCAGGTAATATGTCTTGGAACTGCTCAGAATAGGGGTGGAATAATTCTGGCTGCTGGACAGAAGGGTGGTCTGGTTGGTATCGTACCATTGATAGGTGAAGCCCCCGGGTGCCGGGTTGGCAGACAGTGTGACCGACGTGTTGGAGAATACAGTGACCGATGGGGCTGAAGGATCAACAGAAAAACAGGGGTTTCCTCCCGTGATTTCAATGCTCGCAAAGTCGTAATAAGTGTTTCCGAGATCGGAATATTCATAATATACATTGTATGTTCCTGCAACCGAGTACTGTATGAAGGCATCGCTTATGGAATGAAGGCCGGTGGCACCGGGATAACTCCAGAGATAAGAGCCTCCCATAGGCGGGGAGACCGGAGTCCCGAAACTGTAAAACTGGACGGTAAAATGCGCGATTTCACCGGTGAGGGCGTTGGAGGGACCGGAAAGCTGAACTCCGGTGATGGTCTGGCCAATACTGCTGTGGGCAGCCAGTACTGTAAATGCCAATGCAAAAAAGACTTTCTTCATGTTATATCCGGTTTAGGTGAATTTGATGGACGATTCCGGAGGTCCTCTGAAGGGGTATCCAGCTCATGTTTCCATCCTGGAGGACCACCCTGTAGGATATTTCATTACCGACAGTGGATATTGTCAGGATACCGTTTTCACCGTATTTCCAACTGCCTGAAACGGACGAAAACTGACCGCCCGCAACCCAGGTTGCCCTGAATGAGCCGTCTTCGGAAAATAGATAAATCCTTGATTCCAGCGTATTGTACAGGTCATCCCAACGTTCTTCGGGGTATTTTTTGGTGACAGCGGAATTTTCAGAGCGGACGGCAGGGAGCTGAAGTTCCATGTTTATTTTCCACCCACCGGCCAAAAACCGGGGATCAGTGCTTATATCCTGTGCAAGGGACATACCCGCAGGACACATCAACAAAGCTATCAATAGATAAAAAAGAGACTTTTGCATAATATCATGGGTTTTTGATGTAGGTGTATTCATTCAGCCCGGTCAGATGTCCGTCTTCATTGCGGATATACTCCAACCTGCCGAAGTGGTCGTAGAAATAATAGGATCCCCTGTTAGCGGGATCCATCTGAGAACTGATTCCCATCAATGGTCTGTAAGTGAAAGTTGTCATAAGGGAAGAGGCAGGGGCAATTCTGAGCTCGTCGATATAGATGCCCGAACCGCTGATGCTGAAGGATGAGCTTGTCACCTCCCTTTCAATGAGTTTCCAGGCGGTACTGAGGTTTTCGGTTATGTTCATAAATGACCAGCTAAGGTTCCCACTTTCTGACCTGGCCCAGAAACTCACCATGAATTTGTTGGAACTGCTCGCCCCGCTGACAGTTCTGGACAACGTACCGTTGTCCAACAGGTATGCATTTCTTCCCGTCTTTGCATCGCCCTGACTGAGTTTCAGTTCAGGTCCCGAATAGTTCCAGCCGCCTTTTTCGACGGTCTCGAAAGAAGTGTAGGCAATCTGGGACAGGGTGGCATTGGAAACTTCGGCCACTGCATGGGTCCCCTCATAGGCCCATAGGTAAGAGAGGGGAACGGCATCTGTTTTGTTGATCTGGGCCGGGTTTCCCCTGCTGTCGTAGGCGGTAAACCTCAGCCTGTGGCGGTACCTGTTGTCCTTGATGATCCATCCTGTCGAAGTGCCTGCAGCCGAAGAGGCGAAGCCGGCAATGCCAACAGGGGCTGACATCTCCAAAATAAAGATACTGTCAGCTTTGTATCTTGAAAAACCGATGTTTCTGAAAGTGGTCAGTTGACCGGAGACCACCCGCTGGTTGGTACCGTTGGCATTTTGGATAACCACATATTGTTCCACTGGGTTGGAAAGCATGTTTTTCAGGACCATCTGTTTCAGGATATTGGGAGTTCCCGTATAGCTGAGCGAAGTGTTGACCAGATTGAAGGGATACCGGTATTTGGTCACTTTGGCCTCGGGGTTGGTACTTGCCTGGATTTCTTCGTGTATAGGTTGAAGGTACACTGGGTCGTACTCCCTGACATGGGTGGTGACATGGTCGGCAAGCCCGTTGGAATAAAGGGTTTCGGTCCTCTGGGATTCCAGATAAACGCCGGTGGTCTTCGCAAAATTTGCAATCAGATAGGACCAGCCGTCATTGTCCTCACTGACAAGCAAATTGGTAGTTACGCATTTATCAATCCCCGGGAATTTATAATCTCCCACTATATACTGGAACCCGGCTTGAGAGATGTTCTTTGTCTGATTTTTGAGCAATTGGTAGTTTATAACAGTTTTTGAAACTGGAGTTCCGGTGCTGTTGTATGCTGTTTTCTGGGTCAGTTTGCCTCTGGCCCAGGACATGGAATTCCTGAGGAATTTGTTGGTTCCAGGTATTGGATAAATATAATCTGAAATATGAGTATTGTTGTCAAATTCGTAGTTGGTCTTTCCGTTGTTTATAGTACCGCCTTCATAAACCGCTACTTCTGGATACACCACTGGACTGTCCTCATACCCAAGCCCGATATTAGAACTTGAGAAGTACATTCTGGCCCTGTATTCTCTTTGGGGTGAACCATCAGGGTTTGATTCCCAGGCTCGCATAAGCTGTGTGGTATGGAAAAAATAGGCATCCTGGTTAAAATTCTTTATTCCCAGGCCGTTTTCACCATTTCCGTACCGATATTCTTTTACTGCCGAAGACGTTCCTGTATTGCGGGTTATCCTTTTGACCCTTAAACCCCCTCCATATTTTGTCTGGCCCCCGTCGGAATACCTGTGCGGCTCATAATCAAATTCGGTAAAACCTTTCGTCGGGAAGTTTATTTTCCTGAGCACACCTTCCTTTAGATATAGGGTGTCCGGGTCCCTGTTGGCCCCTCCGATGGTTATGTTCGAGGTTTGGGTGGAAAGGGTAAACTGGTAGCTGATTGTCCTCTGGGGAATAAGGTTGGAATTGTTCCTTCCATTGTAAAACCCGAACAAATCCCTCCTCTTGCTGAAATTTGCCACATCCCATGAAAAACTGTTGGTGTAGTAAGAAAAGGAATAATTGTTGATCTCGGTATTGGCCCCATCCTTTACGGTTAGCCCGTCAAGTCTCAATCTCAGCTTTTGGGTGGTTCCTGACCTGGTAAAATAGTTGGAATTTTGCAATTGGTAGGTTCTGAACAGGACATAACCGTTCCCTTCCTTTTGGTATATTTCAATCCTGTCCAGTTTTTTGACATTGGTGGAAAAGGGAAGGTCCTGCCGGTTGGGGCCAAGGACAAATTTCACTTTCCCTGTCTTAAAAATGATTTCATTGATCCCAAGCTGTGTTGTAGAACTATATGTGGTCATATCGGTAACAGAGGAAAAAAGATTAGGACAGGGCAATACAATGGAATTCTCTGAATTACACTGATCAGAGATGGATATGTTCTGTTCTACATCCTCCAACAAAACCGTTCCAACGGTCTGATAGGTGATCTGGATAAGATCGTCCGAGTCCGGGGAATGGACTTCCATCAGATGCCATGCGGTCAGATGCAGGGAAGAGTTTCCGCCACCCGATTGGGAGTGGGTGCTTTCCACGGCATTGATACCGGATGCATTCCTTCCAAACCGGTACCGTATTCCGTTTTCGTCCGTAATGTCAAAGAAATTCACACCGCTGTGGGTAATCCTGACAGGTGATTCCGGGAATAAATATGGTGGGGCCCCATTCTGTCCCAGATAAAATTTTCCTGATTTTCCGGGAAAGTTATATGAAAATATATCAGGCTCCCTGTCAGATTGCCCTTTGGCAAGTTGCTGCCTGTAAAACATGTCATTAGTGTTAGTACATCCAGGACTCTGTATGAAATAATTGTTGGTGCTGTTGAGATACCCGGCATTTGTACCGGTAGATTCGTCGGGTTTTCCCTGTACGGTCCTTGAAATCTGCCCGCCTGCATTTACTGTCCATCCCAGTCCCGCCCATGTGGCCTGGTCTGTGTACCTAATCCCCGAAGCATGGTAACTGAGACTGATAGGCAGTCTTAATGAACCGCTCGTGATTTCAAACAGGGGAATGGAAATTTCCGGTAGCCCGTGGTAGAGGTTAACTTCATAATCTCCGTATTTTTCCATGGCCGAGACATTGGGCGTTTTCTGGACCGGTTTGGGCATGAGCTTGCTGATCTGTTCGGAGACTTCTGACGGATGCTGGGCATGGACCGGATAGTATCCGTAAAATAGACTGCCCGTCAGGAAAGCTAAAAAGATTCTGGACTTTTTTTCCATAATATTTCGAATTTTTGTTTGGGTCATTTGGCTGATGGGCCGCACATCAAGACACTCCTCTGATTCGGCTGCCGGTAAAGTAAACCGGATACCGTTTTTATCATTGCCCGTACCGGCCGTCATCGTCAGACCAGCGAAAATTTGGGAAATAAAAAACATAAAAAAAATACCGTGAACACGGTATTTTTTTTATAATTTCTGTTTTATATATTTCTGGGTTTTTCTACTTTATCAGTATAAAATTTCAATGTATTTTACATACAGCTATTTTTATTTTGAATACGCAGATTAAACTTTTGAATTTTGAACTATGATCCGGAAATTTTGCTAAAAATTTTATTCTGTAGTACGGACTAAAAAAAAAATAATATTTTTAGGACTTAAAACTTTTTTCAGGTGTTTTCCTCGGATTTTTAGCGGAAGTAAGATTTGGGTTTCGACCTTTGGCTGTTGAAAAAAGGTAGATAGTGGTTTGTTTTAATTTGTAAATACCCTTTCTGTCCCTACCGATTTGGAATAGGTTTAACTCCCTAGGTGTAGAATAAAGTTTTGATGTTGTCCGGGTGAATCCCGATAGCCATCGGGATGCAACTTCACCCTTATATTCTTACCAATCTGTAATTGGCAATTTCGCAGTTGAAGGTCGTCACATTTCTCAAGTTAACTCTTGAAACATGAATTGCAAATTCATCCAGATAGAAAGGCGTAGTTGCTCCCGACAGCTGTACGGGATACGCCAAGCGCCTTCGCCATCCTATTACCAAATGAGGTTCAAGTTTTCCAACAACATTATTAAAAAACCACCAAAGTTTACCTTTGGTGGTTTTTTTAATATTTGAAACCTGAATTATAATTCTTTAAGAAAGCTGGATATATATATGTAACCATCTTCGGTCTTCGGTCTCCCGACTTCCGTCCTGATAAGCAAAGGAATTACAGTGAATGGCAGTATTGCAGGTAACCATCTTAATTTCAAATTCCATCAAATAACTCAAAGCTTTCCAAATACTCAGGAATATTGGGATTCCAGTCCAATTCTTCTTTGAGCCTTGTGGACAAACTCTCAGTAGCTTCTTTTTCTCCATGGACCAGAAAAGTCATCTATAAAGGAATTATTTTCCTCTCCTTCAGAACAATACGTATTCTTGGAATGCATACTTCCATGGGACAGCCACTATCGGGAGAGCCACCCATAAAAACGCGAAAGTTATGTCCTCTGCATCAGTTCCTATCAACTCGTTTTTCACCCATAGTGGATATGCCACCAAAAAAAGCCAAAGGATTTTATAAATAATTTCCAGAAACAAAATCGGCAACATTTTAAGCGGGTGAACTATACCTATGAAGGCAAGAACTGAAAAGGATGCCCAAACACACCAGGCTACAGCTTCTGTCGGTTGCCATTCCCCTTGGAATGTGATGATATAAGTCCACACATCTTTGCCCAATACAAAGAACATAAGGATATACAATAGTCGGAGAAGGTAAATATTGATTCTGGGAACTCCCTTCCAATTTTCGTGATCAGCTTTAAAAATACTTTTCATTTGTACGGTTATTTTTGAGTAAACAAATCAAAACGAACCAATAATAGAAAAATCGGGGCATCAATGACGACACCCCGGTTTTTTATTATCTGGTTTGCTTTATTCTAAGGATTACCTATTCATAAAATAGGCCCCTTCAAATTTCGCTCTTGAAAGGCTGTCTGCCGTGGAAGTTTTTCCAGTATCCCGACAGTTTAGGCAAAGCAGTCCTTTTTCATTGAATACCCAATGGTTGCGGGAGTTGATGTCCCTGGTTTTGTAGCCATTTCTGTGGATGGTATTCTGTATGATGGGAAGTAAGGACCTGTCCATTACAAATGGTTTATCATAAGGAATCTCAAGATTAAGTTTGAGACTCTGCCCTCTAAATTTATCCAGTTGGCTTAAATCCACACTTCTCTCCAAAGTGAGAACTGAATCTGCAATGCTAAAACTGTATTGGAGGTTCTGTGCGTTTTTGATGGCATCATCATAGTTTTTACCCCTTGACTTGAAGTTTTGGATCAGAATAGGCTGTGCCGCATCAGTACCATCAAGTTGAATACTGATCTGATTGGTAAGCCATTGATCCACTCCAATCACAGATGACTTCAGCACCATGGTCCCTTCTGAAAATGCCAGTTCTTGCTCTACCGTATGGGTGGCCTCTGTTTTAAACTGACTGACTATCCTTGGTATCTGAAAGGAACATATCCCTATACTCAATAACCAAACTCCTAAAGCTATCAGACCGAATCTTGCATCTATAATGCTTCTTTGGACAAGAACTGATATCCCAAGCAGTACAATCACAATCCCCGGTATCAGAACTGCCGCAGCCGCTGCTATGGCAAGCCAAACCGGAACGATATCATTGATCCACTCTACCGGAATATTCTCATGGATGCCCCAAACGATGTCTCCGTCCGGAATCAATCCGAAATAGACCCCCAATAAAACCAGTGGAGTGATCGTAATTGCCATTCCTATCAGGAAAATGATCAGTCCAAAAACCACCCTTATAAAGGAAAGCAGGAAGGTACCCAATGGACCCAAAGCCTCGCCTAGCGCATTGATCACTTTGCCCAGGAACTTGAAAGGAGCAAGCAGGATTTTTCTACCCTGACTTTCCTCCCTAGGCGGCATGGGATTCATGTTTTCTCTGATGGTAGTCTCAATATTATCCAAAGTGATGGCACCACCCTTCATCTCTATCCGTTCAGTGATAGACTTGGCTACAGGGTTAATGATCCAAAGGATGATGTAGATGACAAATCCTGAACCTCCGGCAAATATCAGCCCAATGAACAATAACCTCATCCAAATGACCTCTATCCCAAAGTAAGCGGCCAAACCACTTGCCACACCCCCAAGGGTTCTATCGTCAGGGTTCCGGTACAGTTTCTTGATATTTTTATCCTCGGGTTCATCATAGGATACAGGAAGGATAACCCACAATACGATGTAAGCGATCACTGCCCAAATTCCCAGGGAAAGGTGGAAATCGAAATTCCAGGGAAGAAAATCCCAGCCTGGTCTTCCAAATCTCAAATTGCCACTGAATAAGAGCAGAATGGCCACCAATCTGGTCCAAAGTGGATCCACCGCAAGATAATGCGCCATTCCTGCACATACACCGCCAAGGATCTTCCGATTTTCCAGTCGGGTCAGCTTTTTGTAGCCTTTGATGTTTTGGTCGGGTGTGATATGCTTGTAGTAGTCGTTGAATTCAGGCTCCGGTTTGGATTTTTTATTCTCCTCTTGGGACAATTCTTCCTCAATGGCCTTGAAATCAGCTATGGTACCCATTTTTTCAATCAGGCTGTGGACATTTTCTATTGTGATGACCTGTTTGTTGTTTTTCAGGTTGCTCAGGAAGATTTCAGCAATTCGGTTTTCTATATCCGAAATAATCTCCTGATTGTCCTCGTAATGTGAGAAATGCCTGTTGATGGATTCCAGGTATTTCTTTAATGTGGTATAACCATCCTCTTCGATATGAAACAGGATGCCACTGATGTTGATACTTATTGTCTTTTTCATGGCTTATTTCTTTGAGGTGATTAATTGGGTAGAGCTGACAAGGGAATCCCAGGTTTCATTTAGGGTTTCCAAAAACTCCTTTCCCTCTTCCGTGATGGTGTAGTATTTTCTGGGGGGACCTGATTCGGACTCTACCCATTTGTAGGAAACCAAGGATGCGGATTTTAATCTGTTGAGCAAAGGATATAGTGTGCCTTCGACAACGATCATCTTTGCAGCGGTCAGTTCTTCGATCATATCCGAGGCATATACTTCCCCTCGTGATATGATGTGCAGAATGCAGAATTCAAGCAATCCTTTCCGCATTTGAATCTGGGTGTTTGAAGCGTTCATTTCTTCTGATCGTTTAAGTTATTCGGTGCTTGGACCTGATTCCAAGGTGTACCTCTTTTGGCAAATAATTAAGAAAAACTGTACCAAAGTTTAAAATGGTACCTTGCAATACCTAGTTAGTTGTTATAGAAAGGTACCTTTTGAGAGAAAAAAAAATAAAAAAGTTGATTATTTTTCATTAGAGCCGCATTTCAGAAAAAACTGAATGAAAGGATTTTTTTTGAGCTTGACATGCAGTTTAAATCAGTGGAAAAACGGATGTGGCTCAAATGGACATTTTAGTGTGCATAATCGTACAGTTTTTTAAGTTTTGTACCCGTTTAATTTTCTTTGAATAAGCTTTTTACTACAGTATTTATTTTTACTTTGCAACAGAATTTGAGACTCGATAAATGGTGATTATCAGGTGTTTTATTGGAATGCTGCTGTTTTTCAGTTTTGCTAAGCTTGATGCCCAAACTATAGCTCCAAAATATTCCAATGAATTTATGAACATAGGCATAGGTGCCCGTGCCCTCGGCATGGGTGGCGCCCAGGTATCTTCTGTCCGGGATGTGACAGCTGCCTATTGGAATCCGGCCGGTCTGCTGGGTGTCCAACATCAGCATGAGTTCTCCCTGATGCATGCTGAATACTTTGCGGGTATTGCCAAATTTGATTATCTGGGATACACTACCAATTTTGATGTTGATAATCAGATCGGGGTTTCATTGATCAGGTTTGGGGTAGATGATATACCTGATACCAGGTTTTTGTATGATGCCAGCGGGGCTCTGAATTACAACAATATCCAGTTTTTCAATGCCGCTGATTATGCCCTCATTTTATCCTATGCCCGGGATGTGAGCGACCAGTTTAAATTGGGCGTCAATACGAAGATCATTCATCGGAATGTGGGTAAGTTTGCTCAGGCATGGGGCTTTGGACTTGATGTGGGAGGAATTTTCCTTTTGGAAGAATGGCGGATAGGGTTTATGCTCCGTGATGTGACTTCTACTTTCAATGCATGGTTTCACGATGCGGATATGGTCAGGGATATTTATTCACAGACCAACAATGAGATACCGGTAAATTCCATTGAAATCACCATGCCGAGGGCAATATTCAGTCTAACCCGAGACGTGGACATTACAGATGAGATCAGGGTTCAGGGAGTGATTGATCTGGATTTTACATTTGATGGAAGAAGGAACACCATTATCCGTACCGGATTGGTGAGCTTCGATCCAAGAATGGGGCTGGAGGCAAGCTATAAGAACATGGTGTATTTGAGGGCTGGTGGCGGTCATGTACAAAGAATCAAGGATTTTGATGCTTCTTATTATATGTCATGGAAGCCGAGCTTCGGTTTGGGAGTTTTTCTCAATGAAAAATTTCAGATTGATTATGCTTTGACAGATATTGGAGGGGTTTCCCAAACTCCCTATTCCCATGTATTCACGGTCAAAGTCAGCTTGGAGAAACTTGACGGAAAATTCAGAATTAACAAAGGCTGGGATAATTGATAAAATATGTGGAAATCAATTCTTTTTTTGGTTATAGTTGGTTTTTCTATCAGTGGTGGCTATGCCCAAACTGAGTGGATTGACTATAATCAGACGTATTATAAAATCAATACTGCATCCGATGGAATCCACAGGATCAATTTTACAAGTTTGTCCGCTTCAGGTATCAATCCAAGTGTCATTGATCCCCGAAACATCAGGATTTTCCATCGAGGGGAGGAAGTGGCCATTTTTGTGCAGGGTGAGCAGGACGGCAAGTTTGATCCCACTGATTTCATAGATTTTTACGGCAAAAGAAATGATGGTACTTTGGATGTCAAATTTTTTAAAGATCCCTCACATGTCGGGAATATCAAATACAACATGCATAGTGATACCACAGCATTTTTCCTGGCTGTCACTCCCGGAAATCAGGGAAAACGAATGGGAATGCGTGCTGCTCCCGCTTCAACTGTTCCGAATACAGATGTATATCATGGAG
This sequence comes from Aquiflexum sp., assembly GCF_041749095.1. Taxonomy (GTDB): domain Bacteria; phylum Bacteroidota; class Bacteroidia; order Cytophagales; family Cyclobacteriaceae; genus Aquiflexum. The sequence continues at coordinate 13,546 of NZ_JBGTCA010000139.1, forward strand.
TTAGAGAGACTGTCTATTTTGAAAATTACAACTTGAGCTATTTCTATAATCCTGGGGTAAGGTTATCGGAATTTGAGGAAGGACAGGGTTGGGTAAGTGCACAGATTACAAAAACCAATCCCAGAACAATTATTCTATCAGATTTGGGTGAAATACCTGCTACAGGTGAAGCCAAACTGGCATTTGGGCTGACCGGTAGGGCAGAAACCCCACATCTTGCCCAAATCAGCGTTGGCCCATCTTCTGCAACACTGAGAGAGGTGGGCACATTTACATTCGAGGACTTTCAGGCCATCAACGAAACCGTAACCTTTCAGGCTTCAGATTTTAATTCCAATGGGCAGTTATTTGTCCGTATTACTCCCATAGGTCCGGCAGCAACAGACAATATAGGTGTAACTTACCTCACCCTTACTTACCCCAAAAGAATTGTAAATGGAGATTTTTCCAAGGAAATCTTTGTCCATGGAGAAGGTAACAACGCCATTGAAATCAATAATCTCCTTTCCAATTATCTTGCTCTTGAAGTTAGTGATCCAATCAATCCGGTACGGATAGGTATGGAGAGCGGTGCGAACAGGATTAAGTTCCAAGCCAGTGTTGCAGGTAGAGCAACCAAGATTATGGTTGAAAACCAATTGGATATCAAGGTCATCAGTTCGATGCAGCCCGTAAGGTTTAGGAATTTGCTCAACAGACATGCTGATTTTATCATACTCAGCAATAGGGCCTTGCGAAGACCGGTTGGCAATTATGCTGATCCTGTTACTGCCTATGCCGCTCACAGGGCTTCTCCCGCGGGTGGCGGTTATGATACCCTGACCGTAAATATCGACGAACTCTACAACCAATTTAGCTATGGGGAAAAAACGCCTTTGGCTGTACATGAATTTCTAAAGGCCTATTACCCTGTACACAAACCTGACTTTTTGTTTTTGATAGGTAGGGCTGTGGGGATATTTTCAACCGCAAGGGCCAATAATACCAACTTTTTTTACAGACAGAATCCTGCGATTTTTGCTTATCAGGACATGGTACCACCTTCTGGATACCCTTATGCAGATAATACTTTCAGCATAGGCCTTGATCCCGAAAATCCCTATATCTCTGCCGTCACCATAGGAAGGATTCCGGCACGTACCCCACAGAATGTGGCAGATTACCTGGAAAAAGCCAAAGAAAAGGATGCAGCTGGTATTTCCGGTGATTGGCAAAAAGAAATTATCCATCTAAGTGGTGGTCTTACTGCTTTTGAACTGTCACGATATTTCAATTTTCTCAATGGATTTAAGACTATTGCAGAAGGTCCATATATGGGAGCAAATGTGACCACTTACAGAAAAAGGTCAAATTCTACCATTGAGCTCATAGATATATCAAAAGATTTAAACAGAGGTGTTAGCTTGGTGACATTTTTTGGTCATGGAGCACCATCTGTGATTGATATTGAGATAGGGTTTGCATCAGACCCCACGTTGGGCTACGAAAATAGGGGCAAATATCCTATGATGCTCCTCAATGGCTGTGATGCAGGAAATTCTTTTGGGAATGCTTTTACTTTTGGGGAAGATTGGGTTCTAACTCCCGGAAAAGGAAGTACCAATTTTATGGCACATGCCAATGTGGGTGTGGATGTTTACCTCAGGAGGTTCAGCGAATCGATTTATATAAAGGCATTTTCGGATTCCTCAACCATTTACCAACCTATAGGAATCGTCAAAAGAGAGGCAGAGAAATTGTTTTTTTTCCGGTATGGTTCTTCTGTTGTAAACAGGTCCCATACTGAGCAATTGGTCATGTTGGGAGATCCGGCAATCAGGATGTTTCCTGCTGATAAAGCCGATTATGCTGTACAGGAATCGGACGTTACTTTGGACAGTTTTGAAGGTGAGGTTTTCAATGCGTTGGCTGATTCCTTGAAACTGTCTTTTGTCCTTAAAAATCTGGGTCGGGTAGATCTTGATTCTGTTGAATTTAAAATCAGCCGCAGACTTCCTGATGGGACTCAGGTTAATTACCCATTAGAAATGCTGGCTCCTGTATTCAGGAAGGATACCATAGATTTTTCAGTACCCAATACAGGAGTTCAGGCTTTTGGGGAAAATATTTTCACTATTGAGATCAATCCTTCGAGATCCATACCTGAAATTACTTATGCCAACAACTCGGTAACAGTGACCAAGTTTGTTCCTTTGAGTGGTACTCTTCACTTAATCCCTGAGAATTTCGGAATTGTCAATGAAGGTGAAATCAATCTCATAGCTCAGATTCCGGGCAAATCCACCGAGCCAAGAAATATTGTCATTCAAATAGACACCCATCCTGAGTTCACCACCTCCCAGCGAAGGGAAAATAGGATCACTACTGCTAATCTGGCCATTTGGAAGATTAATCTATTCCAGAATGTGTCCCAAAGAGATTCTCTGACTTTTTATTGGAGGACCAGATTTTTGGAGCCAAAAGAAGGGGAAAGCCAGGATTGGACCAAAGGAAGTTTTTCCTATATCAACAACGGCCCTGAAGGTTGGACCCAAAGGGAAAACCCGCAATTGGAGGGTAACCAATTAAGCAACTTGCAAATTGACCCGGTTAAAAAGGAATGGAAATACCTTGATACCAATCTGAATATTGAGGTATTCACTTTTGGCACCCAGGCAGACAGCCTCACTTTTAGAAATGCACAGTTTTATCTGGAGGGAGTTCCTTATATTATTGACAATGTCAATAATGCCAATACAAGGCTCTGTCCAAATGGTTCATTGGGTTTGGTAGCCTTTGAGCAGAGGTCTTTGACTCCTTATCTCGTTATCCCTGTTACAGGCTTTGATATTCTGGATGGCAGGAGTTGCGGCAGACTGCCCCAGGTAATCCAGAGTCTGAGAAATGCATGGCTCAACACACCCGGTCAAAACTTGTTGATGGATTATATCGATGGCCTAAAGGAAGGAGATTATGTGGTCATATTCTCGGTTGGCAATGTGACTTTTGAAAGTTGGTCAGATGAGAACTTTGAAAAGATGAAGCAAATAGGTGCCAACGAGGCCCTATTGAGAAACCTTAAAAATGGTGATCCATATATTTTGTATGGTAGAAAAGGAATGAAGCCCGGAGAGGCTGTGGAGATTGTAGCCAAGAGAGATATAGAACTTGAAACCAACGAACAGGTCATTGAGTTTGAGACCAACCTTCAGGGCTATTTTACATCCGGAAGTATTATCACTCCAAGAATAGGTCCGGCTTCAGAATGGAAGCGGTTCTATAACCATGTCAAAGACAGGGATTGGTTCAATGAAGAACTTGCTGTATTTGATGTGATAGGGATAAGGCCTTCAGGAGAGGAGCAGGTGATTTTTTCAAATATACAGGAAGGGGAAATTGACCTCGCATCCATTAATCCGGTTCTATATCCACAACTCCGTCTAAGATATGCGATGGATGACGAGCTTTCCACAGCGCCTTCGCAGCTTGACAAATGGCAGGTCAATTATTCCGGCGTACCGGAAGGTGTCCTGGTATTCAAAAACAGAGAGGATAAACGAACGCTCCAGGAAGGTGAAATGGCAAGCCTTGATTTTGAATTTATCAATATTTCAAAATATGACTTCCTCGATTCTTTGACAGTACAATGGGAATTCAACAATACCACTCAGAGGAAAATCGAGAAATTCACCAAAAAAATTCCGCCCGTTAAGGCGGGAGAAAAGCATGAATTCAGTTTGGAATTCAATTCCATTGGTAGATCTGGCAATACAAAAGTGGAGGTATTTGCCAATCCAAGAATATTTCAGGAACTGACCTTCAGGAATAATTTTATAGACCTGGACACTTATTTTGTGGTTGTACCTGATAATAACAGTGCGGTTTTGGATGTGAATTTCGATGGGGTATATATCATGGACGGGGATATTGTATCGCCCACGGTGATGATCAACACTCTGTTGAAAAATGACAAATCACTGATTCTCAAAAAAGACACCTTAGGATTGGAGCTTTTCCTCAAAAAATCCTGCGAAGGCTGTATGTTTGAGAAAGTCAATTTCTCCTCCCCAAAAATATCATGGACAGAAGCCACCCAAAACAGTAGCTTTAAGATTGAGTTGCGGCCGGGGCCACTGGAAGATGGTATGTATACCTTCAGGATTGTAACCGAAGAACTTGGAGTGGACAAGCCTTATGAGATCAATTTTGAGGTCATCAATGAAGCCAGTATTTCAAATTTCTATCCATACCCAAATCCATTCAGTACCAGTGTCCGATTTGTATTTACAGTAACAGGCTCAGAAGTACCTGATCAGATCAAAATACAGATCATGACGGTGACAGGAAGGGTTGTCCGGGAGATCCTTCAGGATGAATTGGGCCCCCTTCGGATAGGCAACAATATTTCGGAATATGCTTGGGATGGACGCGATGAATTTGGAGACCAATTGGCCAATGGCGTCTATATCTACCGGGTCATGATCCGAAAACATGGGACATTTGTCGAGCACCGGGCAACGGCAGGTGACAAAGCCTTTAAACAAGGGTATGGGAAGATGTATTTGTTGAGGTAGAGTGGGGGAAGGTAGATTTTAGAAGGTAGAAGGTAGATTTTAGAATGGTAGGAAATAAATTAGAAGCGAGAAACGAGAAGCGAGATGCGAGATCTACCTACAATAACGTAGAAGTAAGAAATCAAAGCCTGGCTAGATTATCGGGGAGTCAAGATTTGGGAATGTGAAAAGTAATAGGTTTCCAGTTATCTTATGTCTAGAGTCTAGCGTCTAGCATCTAGCGTCTTGTGTCTTGTGTCTAACATCTCACATCTCACATCTCGCTTCTAACTTCTCGCTTCTCGCCTCTCCAACCTCACTTCCTAAAAAACCTCCAAATCCCCCAAAAACTCAAAACCAACAGGAAAACAAAAATCCATACTTTCTCACTGACACCATCCTGTCTGATGGCGGTGTAGAGGTCATTGGCCAAGGTTCCGGATATAAATACTAAAGTCGTTCTGGGTAGCATGCCGATGGTTCCAAAAATGACCAGTTTTTTCCAGCCTGATTTGAGTAGAGCAAACATTAAGTTGGACAAGGCAAAAGGAATGATAGGACTCAAGCGCACAAAAAAGATCAACTCTCCCATGCGGCCACTTTTTCTT
>NZ_JBGTCA010000140.1:0-2337 GCF_041749095.1 Aquiflexum sp.
AGAAACAGTAAAGCCGGCGTTTTTAAAATATGACAATTCATTTATGCAGAAGATTATCCTCCGGATAAACAGTGAAAATCAAGCTGAAGCTATTAAATCTGTTTCGGGAGTATTTGAAGATCTTTTTGCTCAAAAGATGAATTTCAGCTTTATGGACGACGATTTTCAAACCCTTTATCTTCAGGAGCAACGTGTATCCAAGCTTGCAAAATATTTTGGGGTAGTTGCTGTTTTCCTTTCCTGTTTGGGATTGTTTGGATTGGCGGCTTTTACTGTTGAAAACCGGAAAAAAGAAATTGGGGTGAGAAAAGTCTTGGGGGCTTCAATCAATTCAATTTTATATTTGATCGTAAAGGACTTTGTTCTACTTGTTCTGATTTCAATCTTGGCTATGATTCCATTGGCATGGTATCTTTCCAATTTCTGGCTTCAGGATTATGCTTACAAAACAAACCTTAGCTGGTGGATTTTTGCAGGAGCAGCTGCTGTTGTCTTGATGATTGCTTTGATTACAGTCAGTTTTCAGGCTTTCAAAGCAGCAAGCAACAATCCCGTCAATTCTTTGAGTTCGGAGTAATTTAGTAAGGTTATAAACTTTAGTCAGTCATGCTAAAAAACCACTTTATAATCGCTTGGCGGGTCCTAAACAAAAACAGGATGTATTCAATTTTGAATATTTCAGGTTTGACAATCGGTATTGCTGGTTTTTTATCTATACTTTTTTATATCGTGGATGAGAAAAGCTATGACCGTTTTTATTCCAACTCTGAAAACATCTACCGGATCACTTCACATTGGGGAACAGGTGAAGGTTCCCAATATGCCACTGCACCACCTCCATTAGGGCAACGGTTAAAAGAGGATATCCCGGAAGTTGAAGCTGTCACAAGATTATTGAGATGGAATGATTTTACGGTACAGCCTGAAACCGGATCAAATGCTGATCAGATTTTTAGGGAGGCTTCGGTTTTTTATGCAGAGCCAAATTTCTTTGAGGTTTTTGACTTTGAGGTTTTGTCAGGCAATCCCAAATCACTCGAAAGTGGCAAAAGTGTAATCATCACCGAATCCACAGCAAAAAGATATTTTGGAGAAATTCCAATAAGGGAAGTGGTAGGAAAGAATTTGCTAATTGGAAGTGGTTCGCCGAACTTGGTCATGGTCGGTGCGGTGATAAGAGATCTTCCTGCCCAATCCCATTTTCATTTTGATATGCTCGTCTATGAGCTTAATATGCACAGGGAGATTTTCCTGATGGACAATTGGATGTGGTCAATTCTGCATACTTATGTTAAGATTCAAAAAAAAGACGTACTTGCTGTTGAGGGAAAACTGAAGCAGGTAGTGACAAATCATTTAGTACCTAGACTGTCCGGTGAACAGGAATCGACAGAATTCTTTTTTGGCCTTCAGCCTGTACAGGATATCCATCTCAATTCCCATCTGCTCAGGGAGCATGAAGTCAATAGTTATCAAAGCTATGTCGGTATTTTTTCGGCAGTCGCAGTGATCATCCTGCTTTTGGCAAGTATCAATTTCATGAATCTGTCAACTGCTAAAGGAGCAAAAAGATCCATGGAAGTTGGGGTGCGGAAAGTGATGGGGTCTAGGAAATTCCAGTTGGTAGGCCAATTTATGACTGAGGCATTTATGCTTGTCTTGATCAGTACAGGTTTGTCATTGGTATTGGTCGAACTCCTCAATGATACCTTCAACCAAATAAGCGGTAAAGAGATTCAGTTCAATATATTTCAGTTTTCCTGGATTTGGGCGATCGTTCCAATTTTAATTCTTTTGCTGACTGTGACGGCAGGTTTTTATCCAGCCTTTTACCTTTCTTCTTTCAAACCAATTAAGGTAATCAAGGGAGTCCAGGCACAGGGAAAAAATACAGGTGGGCTGAGGAGTGGACTGGTTGTTTTTCAGTTTAGCATATCACTGATTTTGATTATTTGTGCCTTGGTGGTACAGCGGCAGCTCAGCTTTATGCAACATACAAATGTAGGATTTGACAGAGAACAGCTTCTGATTATCCACAATGATGGTGAAATCAAAAACGAGGAAAGAGTAGATTTCAAGCGAAGGTTTGCCTCCAGTTCGATGATCCAGTCCCTTAGTTTTTCGACAGGTATTCCGCTTCCTGGAAGTTTTCATATGAGGAATTTCAACCTGCCTGAAATAAATTCCGACAATGGAATGAATTGGTATGAAGCTGATAATGAATTTGTTTCTACACTGAAATTGGAAATCAAAGAGGGAAGAAATTTTACTGATATTTCGGGTGCTGATAAACATAAAGTTTTGATCAACGAGCGGGCAGCTAAGGATTTGGGAATT
>NZ_JBGTCA010000141.1:0-7825 GCF_041749095.1 Aquiflexum sp.
TTTATGGGTTTTGTAACCGATGACCTGATTTATACCTTGAATAATCCGGAGCTTCAGATCAGCAAAATTGCTTTGGAATCCAGTACCTGTTTTGTGTATCAGGAAAAACATATTTATGATGTGATCAAAGTGGCTTCCGAGTACCATTCCCATATGGTGGCGGTCATCGATAAGGAAACCAATTATCTAGGGGTGGTAACCATGGAGGATGCTATCGGTGCTTTTGCAGATAGCCTATCTATTCAATCTCATGGAGCAGTTTTGGTATTATCAATGTTTATGACTGATTATAGTCTATTTGAAATAGCTAGAATTGTTGAATCAGAGAATACCAAAATCCTCAGTAGTTTTATTTCCAATGATCCATTGGACGACAGTAAGATCAAGGTTACGCTTAAATTGGATAAATCAGAACTGAGACATATCAAAGCCACACTGGAAAGATTCGGTTTCCGGATCATTGACCATTATCAGGAAGAGGATTCAGGGAGTGGAGAGCAAGAAAGAATTGATAACCTTCTGAGATTTTTGCAGATATAACCCAAACCCAAAAATGAACATTGTAGTCCATGGGATTGGATTTCAAAAAGAATTTATCCCTTTTATAAAGCAATTGTTTCAAATTTTAGGAGACAAGAAAATCGGCTTTTCCCTTACCGAATCCTTTTCCAGATCGCTTAAAAAAATTGACTTTGATACCAAAGGTTTCCAAGTACTATCTAAGAAATCCTCTTTTTCGGGAGTTGAATTTATAATTTCAGTTGGAGGTGACGGTACCCTTTTGGACTCCGTCTGTTTGGTAGGGAAAACCGAAATACCCATCATAGGTATCAATACAGGAAGACTTGGATTTTTGGCCACCGTAGCCAAGGAAGATATTGAAAAGGCGATTAATGGATTTATTGCAGGAGATTTTTCCATAGAATCACGTTCTTTGTTGAGTTTGGAATCTGACCAGGTGCTTTTCAACGGATTTAACTTTGGATTAAACGAATTTACAATCCATAAAAGAGATACTTCTTCCATGATTACCGTCCACACTTATGTCAATGGTCAGTACTTGAACAGTTATTGGGCAGATGGTCTGATAGTGTCCACGCCTACAGGTTCTACGGGTTATTCATTGAGTTGTGGAGGTCCGCTCATTACCCCTGGTGCAAGAAATTTTGTCATTACACCGGTCAGTCCACACAATCTTAATGTCCGGCCTATCGTTGTATCAGATGATAGCGAAATCAGCTTTGTAATCGAGGGAAGAAGTGAAAAATTCCTGATATCCTTGGATTCCAGATCTACTGCCATTGATGCCTCCATAAAATTGAGGGTTAAAAAAGCAGAATTTTCGGCTAAATTGATCAAATTTGAGGACTACAGTTATTTTGACACCCTAAGACATAAGCTTAATTGGGGTTTTGATATGAGAAATTAGACTGATGAATAATAATATTCCCTTTTACATTGATTTGGAATAGAATCTTACAAATTCTAATCCCAATTGCATTAACAAAAATTAACCCTGGAAATACTTAATGGGGTTTTTATATCGTTTGGTAGTTCATAAATTGCAGCGTCTTGAAAAAGAAAAAATTCTGGGTCTTATCCACTTTATTTGTTTTGCTTCTGTCAGGGGTCATCGTTTCACCGCAGGCAGTTGCCCAAAAATATGAGTTCGGAGGGGGCTTGGGAATAGCAACCTATTCGGGGGACATCATCAGAAGATTGGACCCCGAGCAGATTGGAATTCAAGGAACGTTGTTTGGCAGACGAAATTTTGACAATGTGTGGACATTGCGTGGCGGTATCTCCTTTGCGAGACTCAATGCCGCAGATAGTGTAAATCCCATTGATCCTGTGATGGCATTTAGAGATGCCGGGTTTAGAGGCTCTCTATTTGAGGTTTCTGCAGTGATGGAATATCATTTCCTTGATTTTACCCATCCGCAGGCCCAGTTTAGGTTCTCACCTTATGGATTCCTGGGTGTTGGTTTTGCAGGATTCATTGGAAATGGGAGAAAATATAGAAATGATCCCAATCCTTCAGGATATACTGTAGGAACACCTGTAATCCCATTTGGAATAGGCATCAAGTATAAATTATCAGAGAAGTGGCTGTTGGCAGCTGAGTTTGGGGCTAGAGCAACATTTACCGATGCACTCGATAAGATATATGGAGGAGAACCGGTTATACCCCGCTTCCCTGATCCGATTTTCCCCAATTCCGGTTCAGGCTACAATCAGGGTAACTACAGTGACAAAGACTGGTATTATTTTTTAGGTGTTACCATCAGCTATTCCTTCAGTTCAGTTAAGTGTTACGCTTATTAAATTGAGCGATAAGATAGTATATTGAAAAAGAAATAGCATTTTTGTACCTCCAAAAGCGAAGGTGCTTTCGTATCAATACGAAATGAAGGAATTAATAGACAAAACCAAAATCCCCAATCACATAGCAGTTATCATGGATGGCAACGGGCGCTGGGCCCAGAAAAAAGGTGCCATGAGGATTTTTGGACACAAAAACGCCATCACTGCTGTTCGGGAAACCATCGAAGGGGCCGCTGAATTGGGTCTCAAATACCTCACACTATATGCCTTTTCCACAGAAAACTGGTCAAGACCTCAGGACGAAATCAACGCACTGATGGAGCTTCTGGTGGATACCATTACCAAAGAAGTTCCGAATATGATGGAAAACAACATCAGGTTGGTGACCATCGGGCATTTGCCCAGTCTTCCTCATGGTTGCCGGCAAAAACTGCAGGAAACAAAGGAACTGACAGCCAATAATACCGGGCTGACTGTTGTATTGGCGATCAGCTACAGCGGAAGGTGGGAAATACAGGATGCCGTCAAAGCCATTGTCAAGAAAGTAGAAAACAAAGAATTAAAAATAGAAGATATCACGCAGGAAGTAATTGCTGCAAATTTGAATACCAAAGATATACCGGATCCTGAACTGTTGATCAGGACCAGCGGGGAGATTAGAATCAGTAATTTTCTCCTTTGGCAATTGGCTTATACTGAACTGTTTTTTACAGAGGTATTGTGGCCGGATTTTAGAAAAGAGCATTTGATTGAAGCCATTCTTGATTACCAAAAGAGAGAACGGCGGTTTGGAAAAACAGGTGCTCAGATTAAAACTTGATTTTGATGAAAAAAAGTATCTTTATCCTATGCTTTATGATGCTCGTAGGCAGCCTTCAAGCCCAAATCAGATTGGGTCAAAGCCGCTATTCGACCTCAAAGCCTGTGGATATTTTAGAGTTGAATTATTCCAAACCACAAAAATTTAGAGTAGCTGAAATCAAAGCAGTCGGATTGGCGACTTTGGATGAGGTAGCTATTGTTTCATTGTCAGGTCTGAGAGTAGATGATGTAATCTCAGTACCGGGAGATAATATTTCCAATGCGCTGAAAAGACTTTGGGGACAGGGTATCATCGGGGATGTTAAAATTCTTGTGACCAAAATCGAAGGAGATGATATTTATCTCTTATTGGAGTTGACCGAAAGACCAAGATTCAGCAGTGTTGAGTTCAGTGGGATCAATAAAACCCAGGAAGGTGAACTCAAAGACAAAATCAAAATTCGTGGCCGGGTTGTCAGGGATGATGTATTGAACACATCTCAAAGAAACATCCGTCAGTATTTCATGGACAAGGGTTTCCTAAATACCGAAGTGAAAGTAGTGCAGGAGAGAGATACCACCTTACCGAACAGTGTCAAGCTCAGATTCGAAGTTGATCAGAAGACAAAGGTGAAGATAAATGAAATCAAAATTTATGGCAATGAAGAAGTACCTGATGGGAAAATCAAAGGTAAACTGAAAGGCACCAAGGAGCATCCAAGGATGCATTTTGTCCGTGATGTTATTTCTAGAATTACAAACACTACACCTAAATCAGCCAAGGAAGCAATTGTTTACAGAAATCCTGTTACCCCAGAACAGGTAAAGGAATACATCAACAAGAATTTTAAATTGAATTTCTTCAATGCATCCAAGTATGTAGCAAAAGATTTTCGGGAGGACAAAGAAAAAGTAGTTGCTTTCTATAATTCCAGGGGATATAGAGATGCCGAAATACTTCAGGATTCCGTATATAGGTTTTCGGAAAACACGATCAATTTGGATATTTCTTTGGAGGAAGGTCAAAAGTATTATTACAGAAACATCACATTTGTAGGTAATTTCCTCCACCCTGACAATGTCCTTCTATCCAGGTTGGGTATTGAAAAAGGTGACGTATATAATAAAGAGAAACTGGATAAACGACTGAACTATGATCCACAAAAAGGGGATGATGTCAGTTCCCTTTATCAGGATAATGGATACCTATTCTTCCAGATAGATCCTGTCGAAATCCAGGTTCAGGCAGATTCCATTGATATTGAAATGAGGATTTTTGAAGGTCCTCAAGTAACCGTAAACTCCGTTTCCATCCAAGGTAACGAAAGGACCTCAGACCATGTGGTTATGCGGGAAATCAGGATCCTTCCAGGTCAGAAATTCAACAGAAGTTTGTTGGTAAGGACAATCAGGGAATTGTCCCAGTTGGGATATTTTGATCCGGAAAATATAGAGCCGGACATGAAACCCAATTTCGAGGATGCCACAGTGGATATCACCTTCAAATTGGAAGAAAGACCCAATGATCAGATAGAATTATCCGGTGGATGGGGAGGATTCTTTGGCTTTGTGGGTACTGTTGGTCTGGTTTTCAATAACTTCTCAATCAAAAACATTGGTAATTTCCAAAAATGGAGACCCCTTCCCGTTGGCGATGGTCAGCGACTCTCTCTTAGGGTACAGGCCAATGGCCGATCTTTCCAGAATTATAGTGTTTCATTGACCGAGCCTTGGTTTGGTGGCAAAAAGCCGAATGCGCTGAGCTTAAGTTTCAATCATTCTGTGCAAAGGCAGCTTGATTTCTTTAATCAAACTGATCCGGGAAGAGAAATTGGTTTTTTCAAAATAACAGGTGCCACTTTGGGTCTTTCCAAAAGGGTAACATGGCCTGACGATTACTTCATGGTATCCAATGCCCTCCAATTCCAGATCTATGAATTCAACGAATTCGGAAGAAGCTTTGGATTGAGTTATGCTACAGGTAAGGCAAACAGTTTGGCCCTGAATACCACCATTGCGAGAAACAACGTGGATAATCCGATTTATCCTAGATTGGGATCCAACATATCCTTGGTGACTTCTTTTACTCCACCTTATGCATCCCTCAACCCCAATATCAACCGGGAATCAATTGATGAAGAAAAATTCAGATGGTTGGAATATCATAAATGGATGTTTGATGCCACTTTCTATACGCCGGTATTTGGTTCATCCAAATGGGTAATAAGTGCCAGGACACATATGGGCTTCTTGGGTTCTTATGGGGATAGGATAGGAATTATACCATTGGAAAGATTTGTGATGGGTGGTGATGGAATGAACATGAACAACTTTGCCCTAGGGCAGGAAATCGTTGGTCTGAGAGGCTATGAAAACCAGGTTATTACCCCAGGTAGAGACTCGAGATTTGACCCTAATTCCAGAGAAGGATATGGTGGTATCGTTTACAATAAACATGTCATGGAACTTAGATTTTTGGTTTCTCCAAATCCTTCAGCAACGATTTTCCTTTTGGGATTTGCTGAGGCAGGAAACAACTGGGGATCCTATGCTGAGTTTAATCCGTATAACCTAAAGAAATCAGCAGGTGTGGGTGCAAGGATATTTATGCCCGCTTTTGGATTGCTAGGTCTTGATTGGGGTTATGGTTTTGATCCGGCGCCAGGCCAGGTGAATCCAAGCGGTGCCCAATTCCACTTTACTATTGGTCAGCAATTTAGATAATGATGAAAAGATCAATTATATTATTATTTTTGCTCCCTCTGTTCGGAGTGGTACTGCCTTTACAGCCTGCAGAGGCACAAAAGTTTGGATATATCGACTCGGAATACCTTTTGAACAAGCACCCTGATTACAAAATGGTGCAGTCCGAATTGGAAGCAATCAGTTCCCAATGGAAAAAAGAGGCACAGAATTTGGAAAAGGAAGTAAAGGAAATGTTAGCCAACCTGAAAGCAGAGGAAGTTTTACTTACAGAGGAGATGTATCAGGAAAAGTTGGGAACCATTAAAGAAAAGCAAAATGCTGCTGTGGCATTCAATAACCGGATATTTGGGATTAATGGACAGTATTACCAAAAACAGGCAGAATTGTTACAGCCTTTGCAGTCTAAGATTTACGATGCCATAGACAGGGTAAGCAAAAGAAATAATTTGGCAGTGTTGTTTGACAAAGCGTCAGGCCCATTGATGATTTATACAGATCCAAGACATGATTATTCGGAATTTGTTTTGGAAGAATTAGGAATTGAAAACAAGTAAATATTAAATAAAAACGAAAATGATGAAAATTAAAGTTATCCTTTCCGCAATAACTTTGTTTTGCGTAGGATTTGTAGCCCAGGCCCAGGAATTGAAAATTGGCTATACCAATGTGGAGTTATTGATGGACCTGATGCCGGAGATGGAGCAGATTTCTGCAGACATCCAGGATTACCAGTCTCAGCTTCAGACTAATATCCAGACAAAGGCGCAGGATTTCCAAAGGAAAGTTCAGGCATATCAGCAGGCTGCTCAAACCATGACAGAAGAAGCCAGAGGTACCAAAGAAGCGGAATTGCAAAAGTTGCAACAGGATTTGCAAAAGTATGAGCAAGATGCCCAGACTTCTTACCAAAGAAAACTTGGCGAATTGTTGGAGCCTGTTCAGCAGAAGGTTTTCAATGCGATCAACGCAGTTGCCGCAGAAAACAATTATACCCATGTTTTCTCAGAGGCAGCAGGTAACTCTCCTATTTTGTTGTATACCAAAGATGATGATAAGTTCACTGAATTGGTCTTGACGAAATTGGGAATTGAGATTCCTGCTCAAAATCCTGCCAACTAATTATACTTAAATTTAATAGGTTATAAAGCCTGTTTCTTAGGAAGCAGGCTTTTTTTGTGATAAAAGTAACAGAACCATTTCTGGAGACAAATTGTCAAAAGGGATATTGAGATTTATATGGCCAAGAAAAAGTTCAATGAAATCGTCCAGCAGTCCGATGAAGCCATATTGGTTGACTTCTATGCAGATTGGTGTGGTCCTTGCCAGACTATGAGTCAGGTTTTGGAACAGGTGATCAGTGAGTTGGATGGGAAAATCAAATTATACAAGCTGAATGTGGACCGGAATCCTCAAATAAGTCTTCAATTTGGGGTAAGGTCTATTCCGCATTATATCCTTTTCAAAAAGGGTAAGATGCTTTGGAGAAAAGGTGGTGTGATGACCAAGCGGGAATTGCTGCAGGCCATGAAGGGATTTATTGGATAATTTTTTAGGAAGTTTTTTTAGGGAAGAAATTTACCTTGATGGAAATGGCGAAAGCCAATAATGCCAAAAATAAGGTCATTATGTCCACGAGACCCGGATCTGGATTTTGGCCGGTTAATCTTTTAATCAGGAAGGTGATATAGGAATTGGGAAGTTCGGTTTTGCTCATTTCCCGTAGAATATCCCAATGCCAATCAGTCAATGGACAATAACCCCAACCATACCAAATTCCCAGGATTGCCCAGGACGCCAAAGTCAAAGAAATAGATGCAAAGTGCCATTTTCGCAAAGGTTTCCAAATCCAGGCAAAAAGGTTGAAAAGAATCAAAAGTGTATGAAAAACAGTGAAGAAAATATCGGCTATTTGCAGCATAATTTTCATTTAGTGATTTGGCATTTCAGTCCACCATATGAATTGTAGCTGAATCACCAGGATTGAAGCTTTTGA
>NZ_JBGTCA010000142.1:0-14028 GCF_041749095.1 Aquiflexum sp.
CACGGACATTCTCAATATCATTAAGGCTATGCTCAAAGATATGTCCAAGGATATTGGTATCCACCTCAGATTCAAAATCGTATTCGGTGATTTTGCGAACGTGTTTATCTAAGACCTTATCCGAAATTTGAAGCGTATCCAAAGTTGGGTCAGCAACGAAAAGACCACCATTATAAGCATGGATTTCAGCTTTTCCGGGTCTCAACCTACCAGTATTCAGATAGCCAAAGTATAACTTGAACCTGTCATAAAGTGGTGTATAGGCATCCAGATCTTTGAGGCTGGTCCACTGATTGACGATTTCCATAATGGAATTGGGCGGGAGCAGTCCTTTGTCTTCAGCAAAAAAGATAAATAGAAACCGGTCTAGAAGCTTTTGGCTTTTCTTGTAAAGAAGCAGTTCATCCAATTCAGGATTTTTGGCTACCATATCCTGCCACAATTCCTGTTTGAAGGAGGAATAATCGGCATACAGTTGCTTGGTGATCTTTTCTTCTGCGACCAGGGATTCTTCTTTGATTTTTTTCGGGATACCGTTTAACAGGTTATCCTTTTGAAGGATCAACCACAGCAACTTAAACTCCTCCGCCTGCATCCCCAGGATAGAAAACTCCACGAAGTCCACCGCATTGTCAATATAAAACCGGAGCTTTTCAAAGTTGCTGGTAATGACATAGACACAGTCGGGTTGGTTGTTTTTGTAATTGAATGCCTGATCCCGTATTTTGTCGAGGTCTTTGGTGTCCGTGCCTTTGAGTTCGATAACTGCAAGTGCACTTCCGTTTTTAAGAATCGCTCCATCGGTTTTTTTGGCATCTTTGATATTCTTTAGCTAAGTGGTCAGATTATAATCCTGTTCAGGGTTGATGGTGTAGCCAAGGATTTTGACAAAAAGCTCCCTAAGAAATCCCTCTTGAAACTGTTCCTCTTTGGCTAGCCGTATATTTGCCCGAATATGGGGATTGTGGAAATAGGCGGCGTATAAAGCATAAGCCGCAGAGACTGCGGCTGAGTCTTGGGAAGCAAGGTATTTTTTAAGAACAGAACTTTGGAAAAGAGGCATAGGTAATTATTGGATCAAAAAAACATTTACTACTAGAAGATTCTCAAGATAAGGAAGGAAAGTAAATTTTCGGTAATTGATGAGGTAAAAGTTTGGTGGATTTGTCTGAATTAAAAATAATTAAAAAAAAAGTCCAAGTTCTGATGAACTTGGACTATTCAATTGTTGACCGACCAGGGCTCGAACCTGGACTCTTCTGAACCAAAATCAGACGTGTTGCCAGTTACACCATCGGTCAATTTTGGTTTGATTCACTATTACCTTCTTTTAAGGTGCCACAAATGTAGGGGTACTTTCTTTTTTATGCAAGCCCGATTTGTAAGATTTTCGGCGGATCATTTTAATTGCTTTAATGTCAGCGCTAAAAGTAAAAATATTATTTACCCGTCAGCATGTACATAATGGCAATAAAGTGGAGTATGGTGCCTGCCAAAACAAATAAATGCCAAATCGTATGCCCAAACCTCATTTTTTGGCGGACATAGAAGATGGTTCCTACGGTATAGCTGATTCCCCCTGCGGCAATCATGGTAAGGGTAGGAGTGGAGAGGGTTTCCAATAAAGGCCTCACCAAAAACACGCCCATCCATCCCATGGATAAATAAAGAATCAGAGAAGCTTTCGGAAATTTATGGGTATAGAATATTTTGAAAACAACCCCAAATGCAGTCAATCCCCAAATTATCCCAAAAAATACCCAACCAAAAGTACCTTGTACGCCAAGCAGTAGGAAAGGGGTATAGGTACCTGCAATCAGAAAATATATCCCAATATGGTCAAAGGTTCTTAGCCAAGTTTTTATTGTCAGTTGCTGGGTTGCATGGTAAAGTGTGGAAAATGTATATAGCAAAAGGATAGAACCTCCAAAAATGCTACAGCTGACGATATGAAGCGTGCCTCCATTGAGCACTGAAAATGTGACCAACAAGGCAATGGCTATCACACTGAACAATATCCCAAATCCATGTGTAATGCTATTTGCAAATTCCTCCTGAAGACTTTGTTTTCTTTCCATATTTTACTTCGAAATTATAGAAAATAAATATAACTATAAAAAATTTTAACCAAATAAAGCTAACGGAATCGATTGTATTTTAAATTTATATTATTAAAAGGCTGATTATTTTGTATTTATGGAAAATTTCCTTTTGTTTTGTCATGGAATTGAAAATCTTAAAAGATAGAATTTAAACCAAAATTAATAATATCATGTCAGTAAAAATTTCTGAAAAAACAATTGTTTCGACTCTAGAGAAACTCGAAAAATTGAATTTAGACGAGAAGCTTCATGCAGAGCTTTCCTGGTGCTGGAACAGCTATGTAGCAGACCAAAATCCTGTTGGAGTTATCGAAAAAAGCAAAAAGGCTTTAGACCTTCTTAAAGCTAAAAGGGAAGAAAACAGCAAGGCTGTTGCAAAGAAATTGGTTGAAGATTTGGAAAAAATCGCTCTTAATTAATTTTTATCCTCGAATTTTAAAAAAAAAGGCTTTCAAATTGAAAGCCTTTTTTTTTTGGGGTTTGTAGTGAATTATTCACCTACAACTACAAATTTGACTGCGCTCTTCACTTCTCTGTGAAGATCAACTTCAGCTTCAAATTCTCCGGCACCTTGAACAGGCATATTGATGGAGATTTTCTTTCTGTCTATATCGATACCATTGGCAGCCAAGGCATCAGAAATCTGAAGCGTAGTTACTTTACCGAAAATCTTACCGGAATCACCGATTTTTGCTTTGATTTCCAATGTCATTTCAGAAAGTTTTTCTGCAATGTTTTCAGCTTCGGTTTTGATTTTCTCTGCTTTGTGGGCAGCTTGCTTGATATTTTCAGCTAGGATCTTTTTGTTTGATCCGGTAGCAAGCACTGCATAACCCTGTGGGATCAGGTAATTTCTACCATAACCTGGCTTGACATCCACCATGTCGTTTTTATATCCAAGTCCTTTTATGTCTGTTTTAAGAATAATTTCCATCGTCGTACAATGTTAAATATGAATGAATTGAACAAAAACGGATTATTTCAAACCGTCAGTCACGAAAGGCAGCAATGCCAAGTGTCTTGCCTTTTTGATGGCATTTGCCACTTTTCTTTGGAATTTGGCTGAGTTACCGGTCAATCTTCTCGGAAGGATTTTCCCTTGTTCATTGACGAATTTCAAAAGGAAGTTGGGATCCTTGTAATCGATATATTTGATCCCGTGCTTCTTGAATCTACAGTATTTTTTTCTGTTTTCTACTCTGTTGATCGGTTCGTTTCTAAGTGTCATTGTGCCGGCTCCTCCTTAGCTTCTGCTTTTTTGTTAAATTCACCTTTTCTTCTTCTTTCTCCATAAACAATCGCATGCTTATCAAGAACAGTAGTCAGGAAACGCATTACTTTTTCGTCTCTTCTCAATTCAACTTCGAACTTTTTGATTAGAGTCGGTTCTGCTAAGAATTCTACCAATACGTAGAAACCTGTGCTTTTTTTGTCAATTGCGTAAGCCATTTTTTTAAGGCCCCAATTTTCAACATTGATGATTTCTGCCCCCTCAGTTTTTAACAAGTTTATAAACTTGTCCACGGTATCCTTCATCTGAACATCAGACAAAACGGGAGTAAGGATGAATACCGTCTCATAATTTTTCTGGAACATAAATATTATTTTGCTTTGTTTTTATTAAACAGACCGCAAAAGTAGAGGAATATTCGTTTTTATCCAAATGGAAGGAAAAAGAAATGGAGATGGCCAAAGGTTTTCTTCTTGGAAAGTTCAGGTTTTTATAAAGCTGTCAAAGTGATCGGTAATTCAAATTTGTGATATGTTAACACTAATACTTAAAGGTTATCACCATCGGGAAAAGATTCACATTAACCTTCTTTGTGTCTCCCGGATGAATCGGGACAAGTTCTGCGGGAAAGATTGTCAATTCATCCTTAACATAGCACTAGCAAGTTCTGAACCCAAAAAACTTGTAAACCATTTATCAAAAAGTTGGAGAAACAGCCCGATCAATTGAAGTAATTTGCGTGATATATGCGATTTCCACCCGGAATTTTCTGTTGTGCTGTTTTGGCCTTGGGCTTATTCAATCCCATCTTTCAGGGTCTGGCACAAGATCAAATGTCTTTGGGGGCATACCGTATAGCGCCTGGTGAAACAATTGTTTTGGATGGGAAATTGGATGAAGATTTTTGGGAAAATACAGAAATGGCATCTGATTTTTTGATGATGGAGCCTGTAGAAGGATCTCCTGCCTCCGAACGAACAATTATCAGAGTTGCCTTTGACGAACAATACCTGTATATAGGGGCCCGGTTTTATGATTCCGAACCGGATCAAATCAAGGCTTTCCAACGGAGAAGAGACATGTCATTGCTGACCGATGACAGGTTTGCCTTTATTTTGGACACCTATAATGATCAGCGTTCTGCCTATTATTTTGAAATCAACCCATTGGGTCTGATGAGTGATGCCCTGCTGCGTGTAGGTCAGGGCACAAGGCTGATACCTGCATGGGACGGTATATGGAGAGCCTGGGTCAGCAGGGATTCAGAAGGTTGGTCAGCAGAGATCAGAATTCCGTTCATGACCCTCAATTTTGATCCCAATGCAGAGGTTTGGGGGATCAATTTTTTGAGAACCATCAGAAGGAAAAATGAAGAAGTCCTTTGGTCAGGTCACCGACGCAATCAGGGTATCCTGAGACCACAGGATGCCGGAAAACTAACAGGATTGAGCGGCATCAACCAAGGGATTGGACTGGAAGCGATTCCTTATGGGATAGTCTCGGAGGTCAGGCAAAGGCCCGATCCGGAAAGTCCCATACAAAATGAATTCCGGTACAATGCCGGTGGTGAATTGAATTACAATATCTCTCCCAATCTGAAAGCAGGCATTACTGTAAACACTGATTTTGCCGAAACCGAGGTGGATGACAGGCAGATCAACCTGACACGATTTCCGCTTTTTTTTCCGGAAAGGAGGGCTTTCTTCCTGGAAGGTTCCCATATATTTCAGTTTGCGCCTTCCAGTAACCCCAATCCTTATTTCAGCCGGAGGATTGGCCTGCAGGACGGAAGGCCTATTCCGATCCGGTATGGTGCCAGGATGATAGGGAGGATCAACAATACGGATGTAGGATTTCTTCATGTCCGTACCGGAGAAAGTCAGGAAAACTCCGGAGAGTCCTTTACGGTAGGCCGTGTAGTCCAGAATTTTGCGGGTGAAAGCACCATTGGCATCATGTACACCAGAAGGGATTCAGAAGAAGATTCCTTGCAGACCAGACAGACTATAGGCGCAGACCTGGGGCTCAATACCTCTAAATTTCTGGGCAACAAAAACCTGCAGTTTGAGGCTTTTATGGCGGCCCATACCGAAACCGAATTCGGAGATACCTCCAACCTCTGGGACCGGTCAGTCCGGGGTGGCAGGATCAATTTCCCCAATCAGCCCTGGGAAGCGCATGTCAGTTACAGGGAATTTGGCATCAACTATGACCCGGCCGTGGGATTTGCCCCAAGGGTAGGATTTCGGCGACTTCAGCCCTCCATCAGCTATAGTCCCCTTATCGGAAAAAGTGCCATTATCAGGGAGCTGAGCTGGCAGTATTATTTCGAATATCTTATGGAAATGGACTGGAGGCCCGCTACGGTCAATCACCGCTTGCAGTTATTGGGCATCAGGTTCGAAACAGGTGATATCCTGCAATTTGAGGTCAATCATAATTATGAATTCCTGGATCATACATTTGATATCCTGAGAAACGGGGAGTTTGTCATTCAGCCTGGTGATTACTACAATTTGGGCTACAGCATTTCGGCCCAATCAGCGAACTTTAGAAAAGTGGGAGGCGAATTTACACTTAGAAAAGCTGGTTTTTGGACCGGTGAACAAACTATGATCACTGCGGACTTGTTTGTCAGGCCTTTTGTGGGACTGAACATGACCGGAAGCTGGATCCACAGCAGGGTAAGGCTGGCTGAAGGGGACTTTGACACACATCTTTTTCGTTTGATCACGGCTTATGATTTTTCCCCCTGGGTTTCCCTCAACTTCAATATCCAATATGACAATGTCACCAATTTTTTGGGTACCAATACCCGTTTTGCCTGGGTTATAAGCCCTGGAAATACCTTTTTTGTAGTGTACAACCAGAACTGGCGAAACTACATGGAAAGGTTTATTTCCATGGAAGCGAACACCAATATGAAATTGACATATACTTTCAGATTTTAAGAAATTGGCAATGACATAAATCGGAGCGGTCGTCATGCTACAAAGGAAGCATCTCACGAGGAACAGGAAATGTTAATAATTGTAACTCAAACATAAATAGGACCTCTGGAGATCCTTCGTGCCTACCAATGACATAAATCGGAGCAGTCGTCATGCTGATCCCGATGGCTATCGGGAGAAGCATCTCATGAGGTTCAGGAAATGATAAATATGAACACAAATAGAACCTCTGGAGATTCCTCGTACCTACCAATGACATATATTCATATTGATGGTTTAGAACTATAAATAGCATTCAATTCTTTAAAGGACTTTGCCTTGTCACCTCGACGTCAGGAGAGGTCTATGGCCTGATGTCATTACCAATTCTGAACATTTTAATAATGTTGGGGACTCGGGATGACGCCTGCCTAATGTAGATAGGGATAACCTAATGTCATTCCTTTTCTGAACATTTTAATAATGTTGTGAACTCGGGATGACGCCTGCCTGCCGTAGGTAGGAGAAATTTGATGTCATTACCTATTCTGAACATTTTCAAAATGTTGTAAACTCGAGGTGACAAGGCAAAGTCATTCTCAATAGCTGTCCTTGTTTTGATGGAGTGAATCAATGATTAGTATTTTTTTTCATAAAGCAGTTTTTAAAAAAAAGCCTTTCCGAATCGGAAAGGCCCAATATTATATAATTAATTAATTTTACAATTTTGTAATATTCCAATCCGCCACGGCGGACAAGTAATTCTAATAATACCTCCCAATCATCGGATGGTCCACAATCGCTCTCCTAAGTTCCAAAGCTTTTATTTCGCCCATCTTCTTATAGGCAATATTTCCACCCGGTTCGATCAAGAGGGTGATGGGGAGACTGCCATCCCATTCTTTGCCAACTACATCAATGACCGCATATTTGTCTTCGGTATCTATCAGGTAGTTGGGAACAGCCGAGTATTTGCCTTTAAGGAATTTCAAGACTTTATCTTCCTGATTGGGATTGTCCATGCTGAGGGAGACAAACTGAAAATCCCTGCCTCCATACATCCTTTGAATCTCTATGAATTCAGGGTATTCGACCACACATGGGCCACACCATGTTGCCCAGAAATTGATCAGCATTAGGTTATCGGTGGGGTTTTTCAAAAGGTCAGCCAATCCTGAAGGCGAGATTTTTTGGACTTCTACCGGCTTTTCCTTCCATTCTGCATTTACTTTTATGGTGTACTCATTTTTCCAGGCCCATTTGGTCGAGCAGCCAAAGGCCGGAGTAATGGCCTTGTCAGAATCCAATGCTTCTCCGGCCAAAGTCTTGTCAATGGCCATTCTCAGGTCTTCGGCATTTGCTGTTCCGGGTTTTTCGGAAGTATCCAAGCGGCCTGAATAGGAGAGTTTTCTGTCTTTGTCAAATACGAAAACATGTGGGGTAGCCGTAGGTCCATAAGCCAAAGAATATTCATGGGTATCCCCATCATAGAGATAGGGGAAATTATAGTTCATGTCCACATACCTGATTTGCATACTTTCAAAATCATCATCCAGATCGGAGTAGCCCAATTCCTCGGGCAATATGCCAATCGGACTGTTGGGAGAAATTCCCACAAAGGCTACTTTCTTACCTGAATAATCGTCAACAACGTCATTGAACCGTTCTTCATAAGCCTGTGCTGTAGGGCAATGGTTGCAGGTAAAATATACGACAAGGGCATCGGAATCACTGAAATCATCAATGGATACAAATTTGCCATCGACATTTGGAAGCTTGAAATATGGGGCTTTGTCACCTATTGCAAGTTTTCCTACAGGTTGTTCTGCTATTTCCTGTGGATTGGGAGTAAAGCCTTCTTCAACTTTTTCGGAAGATTCTGATTCTTCAGTTGATGAACCACAGGCCCAAGAAAGGCCCAAAATGAGCACAATTAGAAATGTGGATAATTTTTGATTCTTCATCTTCATTTGGTTTGAAATTATTAAATTTATTTTAAGTAAAGGATTTATGATTATCGCTGATGTATATCGGCAAGGATACAAATAAAGGGCAAAATCAATCAGATTCTAGGCCCGACCATGGTTTGCTGCTTACTTCCGACTTCGGTCTTCCGTCTTCCAGCTATTTCACATAGTTTGCTTTAGCGAGATAATCAAAACTCTGCTTTACACTTTCTATGGGTTCGAAATTGTACCTTTCTACTTCCACAAAGTAATCTTTCATCCCCTGTGCATAGGCTGCTTCAAAAATTTCCTTAAAGTCCAATGTACCACTTGCACCGATTTCTTCTTCATCTTTGATGTGAAGAACGGGGAATCTTCCTGGATATTTTTGGAGAAAGTCCACAGGATCCTGTCCGCCTTTTTGCGCCCAATATACGTCAAGTTCATAGCAGACCAATTTCGGGTCGGTATTTTCAATCATGAAATCCATCATCATTTTCCCTTCGATGTTTTCAAACTCCCGGGCGTGGTTATGAAATCCGAACATCATTCCGGATTTTTTGGCCACTTCTCCTATTGCATTGTAGTAGTCGCACCAAACCTTTAATTCATCCAAGGTTTTTGGAATCGGCATAGAAGGTTTGATGATATATTTTGCCCCCATTTTTTTGTGGTCAGATACAGCCTGCTTCCACCAGTCCATGGCTTCGTCTTTTTTGGCCGGATCATAACTTCCAGGTCCTCCTATATGGGCACTTTTGAGTTTCATTCCCAAGTCTGAAATATATCTTCTAAAGAAAACAGGTTCCATTCCGTACACTTTCCCTTCCGCATAATTGGCTGTTTCCAGACTTTTATATCCAATTGAAGAAACGAGCCTTAATGTATGTTGGGGATCCTCTTTCATGTCCTCCCTTAAGGAATATAACTGGAGTCCAATAGGAAGCTTTTTGCCATATGGCAAAGCAATCAAATCCGTTGGTTTCAATATCGTTCCCAACGCCAAAGCCCCGGTAATTTTTAAGAAATCTCTTCTCTTGTTCATAGTAATCTGGTTTAGAGTTTATATCCGTTTTCGTAGTTGTAATGCAATTTAGCAGCTGCTTCCCAGTCATTTGGGAAAGATTGTTTGATGGGATCCCAATCCAATGGTCGGCCCAGTTCATTGGCAATGTTTCCGATCGTACAGACCACGCAGGTGCTGTGTCCGATTTCTACAGGGACAATAGGATCTTTTCTTTTCACGACCGAATCTATAAAGTCCCAATAATGTGGAGGGTATCCGGGATTAGGCCTTTCCATGGTGGGTTTAAGACTTTCATCTGAGGATTCGAAATTCCCGCGGGAAACCTTGATCCAACCTTTTTCTCCAATAAATTTAACACCTTGCCGGCCTTCATCAAAAGGTCCCACAATCATTTCAGTTCCGTTGGCATAATGGTAGGTCAAAGGCTTTCCATCTTTTCCCGGGAAGACTTTTACCGGCCCGCTCCTGTCCATGCCCAGACCCCATTGGGCAATGTCAAACATGTGCGCCCCCCAGTCTGTCATATAGCCACCTCCTGTTTCGCGGTACCACCTCCATGCACCCCAGAGTTTTTCGTCTTCTTCAGGATTCAAAGAAATTGGAGGGTTTAGTTTTTCGTTAAAAGCCAATTTTGGAAGTGGCCCTAACCAAGCGTTCCAATCCAGACCTTTTGGAATTGGCTGGGCTTCCAGGTCATAGGGAGTAGGATGTTCGGGTTGTCCGACATGGACCAAAACCTGTTTGATTTTACCTAATCTCCCCTTTTGTACCATCCTTGCCGCATGTTGAAAATTGAGATCAGAACGCTGTTGGCTGCCTACGGCCAGCACTATGCCATTACTTCGGACAGCTTTTATAAGTTCTTGCCCCTCCTTTATAGTTAAGGTAAGGGGTTTTTCCAGATATACATCTTTACCCATCTTGCATGCATCTATGGCCATTAAGGCATGCCAATGGTCAGGAGAGGCTATGACCACCGCATCGATGTCCGGTCTTGCCAAAAGATCCTTGTAATCTTTATAAACATCCACTTTTGGGGATGCTTTGCCGAGTTCATTGCTGATCTTTTCGACACGTAGTTTGAACCGTTCTCTTTTTATTTCATATACATCTGCACAGGCCAAAACTTCAACTCCGGGGATTTTCATCATTCCGTTCAATAATCCCATCGCCTGTCTCCCCACCCCAATAAATCCAAGGCGTATCTGATGAATGTCTTCAGAAATCGAAAAATTTGGGTTTTTTGCAAAAGCAGTTTTAGGTAAAAATGAAAGACCTGTTGCACTTATAAGAGAGGTCCCCAGAAATTTTCTCCGGGAAAAAACATTGTTTTTCATACTATAATGGGTTTAGGTTTAATTGCGGGTATAAATTTAGTTGACAAATAATCAAATGTTTTGATAATTTGTAACTCTTTGATAAGATTAGTATAATAATAATCTAATTTGACCTTTCATAAAAATTTAAATTCATAAATGTCCTATTCTTCCCTCTCTAGTTTGATAAAAGGCTTTAATCTTTATTTGTAAGGTAATGAAAAATAAACCCAAAATTCTTGTCATTGGTAGTGCCAATATGGACATGGTGATCAAAACAGATAATTTTCCGGTCCCAGGGGAAACGATAATCGGCGGGCAATTTTCTTTGATTCCCGGGGGCAAAGGGGCCAATCAGGCAGTGGCCGCAGCAAGATTGGGTGGAGAGGTAAGTTTCCTCGCACAGTTGGGTGATGATGTATTTGGGGCTCAGAATCTGGAAAACTATCAAAAGGAAGGGATCAATACTTCGTTGATTAAGCTCAATCCCGGGAAACCATCAGGGGTTGCACTGATAACAGTGGATCATACAGGGGAAAACACCATCATTGTTGCACCTGGTGCAAACGCATCACTATCAGTAGATGATATCCATGCGGCAAGAAATTTTTTTGAAGTAGCAAATGTGATATTGATCCAATTGGAAATTCAGCTTCCTGTGGTGTTTGAGGCCTGCAAATTAGCCTTTAGTCTAGGTAAAAAAATCATCCTGAATCCCGCTCCGGCAACTGATCTACAGCCGGAAATTTTCCCCTTTCTTTTTATGATTACACCCAATGAAACAGAAACTGAGCGATTAACGGGTGTCAAGGTGTTTGATGAGAAGACAGCCGAAGATGCCTCTGAGATACTTATGGCAAAAGGAGTCCAAAATGTCATCATTACGATGGGTTCGGCAGGGGCATACGTTCATACCGGTGAGTTTAAGGGAGTAATTCCTACAAAAAAAGTAAAAGCCTTGGATACTACTGCGGCAGGAGATACCTTCAACGGAGCTTTGGTAGTGGCTTTAGTCAATGGAGATGGAATAAAAGAGGCTGTTGATTTTGCTTTAAAGGCCGCTACCATGTCTGTCACAAAGATGGGTGCACAAAGCTCTATTCCATATTGGAAGGATTTATAAGATCAATCAACTAAATAAAAAATAGTTTCATTCCTTATTCGATATTGATTGATATTTAGTTGATATTGGGATATTGTAGGGTTGAATCTATCGTAGATTTTATTCTATTTATCCTCAAAGGTGAGATACCAAATATTCATTGAAAATTAAAGATTTCTATATAACCTAAAAAACCATGAAAACCATTATTTCGAGTCTAATTATATTGATTATTATGTACCCCTTTCTTTGTTCCTGTGATCAACCGGATAAAGTGAGGATAATATTTGATACCGATGCCAATAATGAATTGGATGATCAATTTGCTTTGATGTACTTATTGGCCAATGGTAAAAGTTTTGATGTGGAGGGAGTCACTGTCAACGCTACCAGAAGCGGTGGAAATATCAGGGAACATTATGACGAAGCCCAAAGAATCATGAAATTGGCGTTCTCTTATGATAAAGTTCCTTTGTTCAAGGGGGCGGATGCTTCTTTTGAGGAAATTAGTCCAACCTTAAATGATGCAAATTTTGATGGAAAAGCTGCAGTGGATTTTATTGTCAAAGAAGCCAATGAAAGAAACCGAAATGATTTGGTGGTGTTGGCCGTGGGAAAATTGACAAATGTGGCACTTGCCTTGAAAAAGGATCCATCGATTGCTTCCAAAATGAGGGTTGTTTGGCTGGGTTCCAATTACCCAAAGCCGGGAGAATACAATCAGGATAACGATACAGTATCAATGAATTTTATCCTGAATACTAGAGTGCCTTTTGAAATGGTCACTGTCCGATATGGAGAATCCTCTGGCACAGATGCAGTCAAGGTAACACAGGAAGAAATCAATACGCGGATGCCCGGAATGGGACCGAAAACAAATAAGCCCATCACAGGAAGACATGGCGGCGAATATTCAACTTTTGGAGACTATGCGGTGAGTTTGTTTGAGCACATTGAATACCATGGAGACCCACCTTCAAGGGCTTTATTTGATCTGGTGGCGGTTGCCATCTTGAAAAATTCTACTTGGGGAGAAGAAACAGAAATTCCGGCGCCGATTCTGATCAACAATCAATGGGTGGAAAGGCCCCAAAATCCCAGAAAAATAACCCTTTGGGAGAATTTTAACAGGGATGCCATTATCAATGACTTTTATCTTTCCCTTTCCAATTATCATATTGTACAACCCAAACTTTAAGCCATGTATATCATTGAATCCTATTCTCTGGCGGTCATATTCTGTATCATTACGATGCTATGTTGGGGTTCCTGGGCCAATACCCAAAAACTTGCAGGAAGCAGTTGGAGGTTTGAACTTTTCTATTGGGATTATGTGATCGGGATAGTGGTGTTGTCATTGATTTTTGGGTACACGCTGGGAAGTACCGGTGAATATGGACGGAGTTTTTCGGAGGATTTGTTTCAGGCAAGCATTAAGAATTATGCTTTGGCTTTTGTTGGTGGAGTGATTTTTAATCTGGCCAATATTCTGATCGTCGCGGCAATTGCCTATGCAGGTATGTCAGTGGCTTTTCCTGTGGGTATCGGATTGGCATTGGTCCTTGGGGTACTCGTGAATTATATTTCAACCCAAAAAGGAGATCCGGTTTTACTCTTTATCGGAGTTGCTTTAGTGGCATTGGCTATTGTTCTTGATGCATTGGCATATCAGAAACTTGCCAAATCCAACCGAAAAAACCCCAAAGTGGGTTTGGCATTGGCATTGGTCGGGGGCTTTCTGATGTCGTTTTTCTATTTCTTTGTTGCCCAGTCCATGTCTTTGGATTTTTCCAATCCTGAAGGAGGGAAATTCACTCCTTATGGAGCCGTATTTGTATTTTCCATCGGGATTTTGATGAGTAATTTTATCTTCAATACCATTTTGATGAAGAAACCGATTGAAGGAAATTCACTATCAGGAGCAGATTATTTTGCAGGAAAACCATTGGTTCATCTTGTGGGCATTTTAGGAGGTATCATTTGGTGTGTAGGTATGTCATTCAGTATTCTTGCTGCGGAAAAGGCAGGACCTGCTATTTCTTATGGTTTGGGTCAAGGGGCCACGATGATTGCGGCATTATGGGGCGTATTTATCTGGAAGGAATTCAAAAATGCTCCGAAAGAAACCAATGTGCTGATCGGTGGAATGTTTGTATTATTTGTATTGGGATTGGGGCTGATTGTATATGCGGGGGTTTAAAAAGCCTCCTCAACATCATATTTCCAAAGGTAAAAGTTTGCCCTTTCCATGCCTTCAAAGGACCTGCCGGGATTGGTCCGGATGATGACACGCTTGCCTTCATCATCTGCCAACTTTACCATTTGATGGCTTCCGAAATAGGAAATCTTGACGATTTTACCTATTAATTGTTGT
>NZ_JBGTCA010000143.1:0-13765 GCF_041749095.1 Aquiflexum sp.
GGGATCATTGGCCAAAATGGGATTTCCATTTTTGGTTTTTGATCCGGAAACGGCCCAATTGTTTGACCCTATTCCATCAAAAGGTTGGGGCAATGCTTTAACAAAAATATCTGCATCGGGATAAACAATACTATCAGGAACGTCTATTTTAAGCGGTTCAAAATCCCAAATTCTATCAGCTTCAATAATTGGATCATTCTCTTCAGGAAAATCAGGATACAACCGATCCATCAATTCTTTACCGAATTGGTTTCTGAGGTTGGTATATTCCAAGTCCCTATCTTTGGCCAACATATCCGACATATATTTTAATAGCAAAAGAGTCTTATACGGACTCCAGCTTTCAGGTCTGTAATCCAATATTTTATATTCAATGGGAAGTCTGGAATCTTTTAGGTTTTGTATATATTGATTTACCCCTTCAGCATAAGAAACTAATAAACGGTAGGTTTCCTGATGATTATTCTGAATATATGTTTCCGAGATTTCAGCACTATATGACAATCCCTTTCTTCTGGTCATCCTGTCAATTTCCAAAGCTATTGGACCTACAATCTCCGAAATTCTTCCTGCCGCAGCCATGGTCTGAAATTCCATCTGCCAAAGTCTATGTTGTGCGGTGACATAGCCCTGTACCCGATATAAGTCCTCCTCATTTTCTGCAAAAATGTGTGGTATCAGATTTTCGTCGTAAACAACCTTTACAGTACCCATTAGACCGGGCAACTTGATTTCTTCCTCATTGAATTGATCCTCGCTGTAGGAATTCTGCCAAAAACCATGATGCGGATCCAACAATTTTCCTAAAGGAGGAACAGTACCTATTTGTAATGAAAGTGCTACGCCCAATGCAAGGGTGACCGAAAAGACGAGCAGAAAACCAAAATATCTCATAAAACCAGTGGTGAAAAAACCAGCGATGAAATTAGCATTTATAAAATGAATATCCAGTGTATAACCAAAAAAACAACTTGAGTTAATTCAGAATTTAAAACCATTGTTGACAAAAAATGAGAACATCACCAAAAAAGAAAAAAACTTTAACAATCACACATTATAGTTTAATGAAGGGTATAAAAAAAGAAAAGAGCCGTTGGATAGATCAAACGGCTCTTTATCAAAATTTACTTTAAATTTTTACTGAATTACAATAGGCAGTTTCAATTTTTCCCACCTTACAACTATTCCGGGCGATTCGATAACAATGCTCAATTGCTCTTGGCTATCATTAACCCATTCCGGACTTGATTCTACTCGCAACACATCATTTTCCTGTTTGTACTGAAAATGGCCATGTTCAAGATCCCATTCTGAATTGAAGATTACCGTCCATTTTCCTGAGGCTTTTGGAATTGTAAATAATGAATATCTTCCGGCAGAAAGATTTTGACCTTCAACAGTTACATTCGAATCAAATTCAACGAATGTAGATTCATTTGCACCTGTTCTCCAAACTTCATTATATGGTACCAAATCTCCCCAGACCACTCTACCTTTTACAGAAGGAGCGCCATATTGAATCATGAGTTTTGAATTTCCAGCAGTTCCTTCCAATGTTCTCAGAGGGCTTGCCCTGGTTTCAGTAGCGGGTTTTTCCTCCATGGACATTTCTTCGGAATCAGAAGATTCAGTGCTTTTTTCAGCACCACATCCTGACAAAAGCATTGTTCCAGCCGCAAAAACAGCTAACATAAATACGTTCGTTTTTTTCATAAAGTAGTTTTTTTCCAACTCGAAGATAAATATTTTTTTCTCAACAAAACAAAAACTTCACTTTTGGTTTAGACACGGGAACGGTCGAGGGTTTGAAAGAAAATAAATTTGTGTTTTCATTTAAAAACTACCCCATAAAAACTAATTATCAAAATCCGTAAAAAAAGCCTTTTTAAATTGAGTTGGATATAGTTTATTAACAATTTCTTTACAACCCATTTATTTATTAACCCAAATATGTCAGTCAGAATTTATAAATTAAGTACTGGGATTTTATTTCTGTTATCCACATTGATAGATATTTGATCTCTCCACAAGAAGAATTGATTCTTATCAAGTAATTAAAAAATTATCAAGTAAGAGGTTAAATCCTGAGCCATTTGGATTAGGAAGGATTAAGATATAATTTCAGCTCAAATTCCCTGCATCAATGGTAAGATTTATCACCTCTTTCTTTTTTTTAGTTTCTTTGGCTTTATTTTTCAGTGTATATATTTCTCCTGAATTTTTCCCTTATGTAGGGGTTATCACCCTTACTATTCCCATTCTTATTATCATCAATGCTTTTCTTTTTATAGCATTACTGCTTGCAAAAAGAAAACTGCTCATACTCCCATTAATAGCTCTGGTTGTTGGTTGGAAGTTTGTAGGTATGACATTTCAATTCAGACCTAGTGGAGGAAAGGAAGAAGGATTATCAGTCTTGAGTTATAATGTACATATGTTTACTTATTCCAGAAACGGTGGTGACAGGGCTTTGGGGGGACAAAATCTGATTAAATGGCTTCAGGATAATCCTGCCGATATCAAATGTTTTCAGGAATTCTACCAAGACCAAACTACACCTTCCAGAAATACATTGAAATTATTGGGTGCTGAAACAGGCTACCATCACTCTTTTCAGATTATCCAGGGTAACCCAAAACAAAGGTCATTTGGTATGGCTATTTTTAGTAAGTATCCTATAGTAAATGAAGGAGTGGTACTGGATTCAAGAAGTACCAACGGAGTGATGTTTGCGGATCTAAAAGTCGAAAAAGACACCATCAGGATTTACAATGCCCACTTAGAATCCATGAATATCCCTTCTGAAGGGTTAAACAACCTTGATGGAATAAAAGACAATTATAAAGTTACTCTCAGAAGACTCAAAAGAGGGCAAATTGCAAGGGCTTCTCAACTGGATATTTTAATGGATCATATGGATAATAGTCCTTATGCCAATATTCTTGTTGGTGACTTCAATGATGTCCCTTACAGTTACACTTATTTTACTTTACGAAGAAAAATGCAGAATGCCTTTGAAAAGGCCGGGAGCGGATTTGGATTTACTTACAATAAAGTGCTTTTCTTCCTGAGGATAGACCATATTTTTGCAGATGATCTTTTTAAAACCAAAAGTTTCAAAACACATAAAGAAGTGGACTATTCTGATCACTATCCCATATCGGCAGTTTTCAGTTGGGAAAAACCTTTAAGAAAAAATCCTCAGGAATCTGAAGAATGACCTAGATTATCTATTTAGAACTTTTAAGCAGGACCAACAAAACCGGAAGAAGGATTAGGTCTGCAAGGAATGCAAATATCAAGGCCATACTGATCCTCAACCCTGAAAAAAATAGTAATTATTTTTCCTGATATCAGACCTTATTTATTTTCCGAGAATTGCAAATGCTGCTTTCCTATTTTTACATATATTCCTATCTTACCGGCCATAAAAAATATTTACACTATGAAGCAATACCACGATTTGATGCAGCATATTTTGGACAAGGGTGTCAAAAAAGAGGACAGGACAGGCACAGGAACATTAAGTGTTTTTGGCTATCAGATGCGCTTCGATCTGAAAGATGGATTTCCTGTGGTTACCACTAAAAAGCTGCACCTCAGGTCTATCATCATTGAGTTATTGTGGTTTTTGAAAGGTGACAGCAATATCGGTTATCTGAATGAGAACAAGGTCAGTATCTGGAATGAATGGGCAGACGATAACGGTGATTTAGGGCCAGTATACGGATACCAATGGAGACACTGGCCTGATGGAAAAGGCGGAGAGATCGATCAGGTCAAAAACCTGATCCATCAGATCAAAACAAAACCAGATAGCAGAAGACATATCGTCAGTGCCTGGAATGTTGCAGATGTAGACAATATGGCGCTTCCTCCATGTCACACCATTTTTCAGTTTTATGTCGCTGAGGGTAAGCTTTCCTGTCAATTGTACCAACGCAGTGCGGATGTCTTTTTGGGTGTACCTTTCAATATTGCCTCCTATGCTTTATTCACCATGATGGTGGCCCAGGTCTGCAATTTAGAACAGGGTGAATTCATCCATACTTTTGGAGATGCACACTTGTACAGCAATCATTTGGAACAGGCACGTTTGCAGTTAAGCCGGGAATTGAGGCCTCTTCCTACAATGAAAATCAATCCCGAGGTAAAGGATATCTTTGAGTTCAAATATGAAGATTTTGAATTGGTCAATTATAATCCACATCCACATATCAAAGCAGCGGTAGCTGTTTGATTGTGAGTATTAGGGATGCTCAAAAATCAAGATCAAAATCGTGCTCGGTTTGAAAGAATTTACCTTCAATCTCTTTGATAAAACTGACCCCGGTTACATTTGAAGTGAAAATAAAATTTGCTTCCAGCACATCCTTGGTCAAAAACTTCCCTTCGGTTATGCTTTTAGAAGAAGCTTTGAGTTTTTCAATGATAAGCCTTCTTCCTATACCTGCTATACAGGAACAATTAAGCGAGGGAGTAAAAAAAGTTCCATCTTTGATCCAGAAAATATTGGAAGAACCTGCTTCAGAAACATAGCCATCTGAATTGCACAAAATAACTTCATCCATGGAATTCTTCATTTTTTCAAGATTTGCCATCACATAGGTTAAGGCATTTAAAGTTTTGCAATGGCTCCAAAAAGTCTTTGGTACAGTGACAGTATCAAGGAAAAAGGCTTTTTCTTTAATCCTTGGGGAAGATCTAAATACTTGAATCTGAAGACTTTCATTTAATCCTTCCGACTCAGGTGTATATTTACCAACTCCTTCTCTATAGACATTCCACCTTACTCTTAAGGTCAGTTCTATTCCAAATTTTCCCACCAATACCTTTTCAAGGATTTCAATACTACATAAAGAGGAAAAGTCCAGATGCAATACCCTGCATCCTTCTATTAATCTTTCTATATGGAATTCACCAAACCTCAATTTTCCATTGGCAAAAACCATGGTCTCAAAAAGACCATCACCAAATAGAAAGGCACGGTTATGAAAACTATCAGGAGTTTCAGACCAACCTGAATCTTTATTTTTAAAAAGGGACACTGTATTAATTTCGATCATATTACTGTTCACTACCGAACGTTTTGATTTTTCAGTACACATTAACGATGTTAAAATTAATTAAATTAAAACTATTTTATCCTTTTTGGGAGCAGTGTACCAATAAAAACAGAATTTCGTTCAAAATAACTTATTACTTTAGCACGCTAATTGAAAATGGTATAGCCATGGGAACTAAAAGCAGTATTTTTGATATGATCGGACCGGTTATGATAGGTCCATCTTCATCCCATACAGCCGGAGTTGTCAGAATTGCCCGGGCAGCCATTAGGGTTCTAGGTGGAATTCCTGATTCAGTTGTCATCATCTTTTACAATTCATTTGCCCGCACTTATGAAGGACATGGCAGCGACAAAGCAATTATTGGTGGATTACTGGATTTCAAAACTGACGATCAGCGTATCAAACAATCCTTTGAAATCGCCAAAGAAAAAGGTTTGCAATACACTTTCAAATCCATTGGAAACGCTTCTGTCTTTCATCCAAATACCATTAAGTTAAACCTTAAAAAAGACGGTAAGGAGGTCGAAGTGATTGGAGAGAGCCTTGGTGGGGGGATTATCAATATCGCGGCAGTTGATGGCTTCAATGCCAACTTTTCCGCCAATTCCTATACTTTGATTATCAAAGCCGAAGACATTTCCGGGGCCATTGCCTTTATTTCTTCGGTAATTGCCCAGGAAAAAACGAATATCGCAACGATGTCAGTTTCAAGAAAAGGTAAACATGATGTTGCCTGTCATGTGATTGAAATGGACAGTGGTATCAGAAAAACCACAATCGAATATTTAAACAGTCTTACCTGGATCAAAGAATTAATTTATATCCCTGAAATAGATAAATAATGAAAAAACTGTTCTTAATTACGCTTGCCATTTTAGTTTTTTTTACTGTTGAGGTCAAAGCACAGGTAATTGACATAACCTCTCTCGACTTGGAAACCTGTATTGAAATTGCCCTGGAAAACAACCTGACTTTGATGAGGAGCCAGGCGAATTTAGGTATCGCTGAAGCAAACCTAATTGGTGATCAAGGCCAAAGAATTCCAACCCTTACAACAGGTGCCAGTTCGGGATACCGTTGGGGAAGGTCGATTAACCCAGTAACCAACCAATTCGAAAATAACAGGATCGGCAATGTCAACCTATTTGGAAACTCCAATGTGACGCTATTTGCCGGACAGCAAATCACCAATACGATCAAACAAAGTAAAACCAACATTGAAGTTGAAAAATACAACGTAGAAGCTACAGAGAATGACATCACTTTGAATGTCATCAACTTTTTTATCAATGTGGTTTTTGCCAAAGAGCAATTGAAAATTGCCCAAAACCAATTGTCAACTACCCAGGAACAATTGACCATTACCACCAAACTGGTAGATGCAGGTTCGTTACCCTTGGCAAATAAACTGGATATCCAAGCTCAGAATGCAACCAATCAACTTGAAGTTATCAATGCAACAAATACACTCAGAATTGCAAAGTTGAATTTGTCCCAAGCACTCGCCATTCCATTTAACAATGAGCTTGATGTGTATACACCTGACCTTGACCCGGAAGATTATTTGCTCACCCAAAAAGATCCCGAAGAAATCTATGAAATTTCAAGGGATTTGATGCCACAAATTAAGGCTGCGGATTTAGGTGTGCTTAGTGCAGAATATGGCGAAAGAGTTGCCAAAGGTGGATATATGCCAACCTTGGGCGTAGGGGTCAGTGCTTTCTCCAATTATATTGATCAGCCTAACTTTTTTGGTGTTAGGCCTGAATTTGGTACTCAGATCAGCAACAATTTCTCTAATTCAGCAAACTTACAATTGAATATTCCTATCCTTTCGAATATGAGGAACAGGTCAAATGTTCAAAGAGCCAGGTTACAGAAAAGATTGAGTGAAATCCAGGAATGGGAAACCAACCTTCAATTGAGACAGGACATTGAAACTGCCTACACAGATGCGTATGCAGCAAGGCAATCCTATCAAGCCTCCCAAATTAGGGTAGCATCCTTAGAAGAATCATTTAGGGTTGCCAAGCAACGTTTTGATGCAGGTGCCATCAATTTTGCGGATTATCAGCTAGGCCAAAATAATTTCTTCAATGCCCAAGCTGACCTGGTCACCGCTAAATACACTTATATATTCAGAGTAAAAGTTTTAGATTTTTATTTAGGAAACCCACTTAAACTATAAATTACCCATACAATTATGGCAAAGAAAAAATCAAACAAATTAATATATATCCTCTTAGGAATATTGGCAGTAGTCATCATTTTCGCAATCATTGGAAGGTCTGCAGGCTGGATCGGTGGTGAAAAAGAAGTCAATGTCGAAACCGCAAATGCCAAGAAAACTTCCATCATTGAAAAAGTCAGCGCTTCCGGCGTGGTAGAGCCTGAAATTGAAGTCAAAATGAGTCCTGATGTTGCTGGGGAAATTATTGAACTGAATGTTGCTGAGGGAGATTCAGTTAAAATCGGAGACCTTTTGGTTAAAATCCGTCCTGACAATTTCATCTCGGCATTAGATAGGTCAAGAGCAAACTTAAACCAAAATCAGGCTCAACTTGCACAGTCCAAGGCCAACCTTAAGAGAGCTGAAGCGCAATTTGTGAGAGCTGAACTGGAATTTAAAAGAAATGAAAAACTCCATCAGGATAAAGTAATTTCGGATGCTGATTGGGAACAATTTCAATCCACCTTCCTTACAGCACAAAATGACCTTGATGCAGCGGAACAGTCTGTCCTTGCAGCAGAGTATATTATCAAAAGTGCACAGGCAACTGTGAATGAAGCAGCCGAAAATTTAAGATTGACCAATGTCTATGCCCCTGTCAGCGGGATTGTCTCACAGCTTTTGGTGGAAAAAGGAGAAAGAGTTGTAGGCACCCAACAAATGGCAGGTACTGAAATGTTGAGACTTGCAGACCTATCAAAAATGGAAGTTCGGGTCAATGTAAACGAAAATGATATCGTTAGAATCAGCCGGGGAGACACCACCATCATTGACGTTGACTCCTATTCCTATTCCGGTAAGAAGTTCAAGGGAGTAGTTACTTCTATTGCAAATTCTGCAAATGTAAAAGCAAGTGCTGATGCAGTTACGGAATTTGAAGTCAAAATCAGTATCATAAATGAATCCTATGCTGATCTGATTACAGACAAAGTAAAATATCCATTTAGACCGGGAATGACAGCAAGTGTAGACATCATAGCCCAGAAAAAAGACAATGTGCTGTCTGTCCCATTATCTGCCGTTACTACTAGAGAAGATAAGGTAGATTCAGTTTCTAGTGGCACTACAAAAGCAAAGGAACTGGTTTTTGTAGTTGAAGAAGGAAGGGCTAAAATAAGGGAAATCAAAACCGGGATCTCGGATTTTGACAACATCGAAATATTGGAAGGGATAAATGAGGGTGAGGAATTAATTTCAGGTCCTTATTTTGTTGTGAGCAAGCAACTAAAGGATAATGATGCTATCAAGGTTACAAAACCAACTGAGGTAGCGAAAAAATAAAGAAACACTAAAAAAGCTTCCCATTTCATTTGAGGAAGCTTTTTTTATTGCCAATTTTTCAAGGCTTCATAAACCAGGTGTACAGGAAGTCCCATGACAGTAAAATATGAACCTTCAATCTTTTCTACGGCTATATATCCTATCCATTCCTGAATCCCATAAGCCCCGGCTTTATCAAATGGCTGATAGCAGCCCACATAATGATTAATTTCTTCCCTGGACATATCCTTCATGTACACCTTGGTCATATCTGTCATTGTCTGAATCTTCTTATCATCCA
Organism: Aquiflexum sp.; assembly: GCF_041749095.1. Lineage (GTDB taxonomy): Bacteria > Bacteroidota > Bacteroidia > Cytophagales > Cyclobacteriaceae > Aquiflexum. The sequence goes on from NZ_JBGTCA010000143.1 coordinate 8,861, forward strand.
TTATCGTGACTGCTGTGTAAACAAGGTGCATTTTACCGGAGAGTTTCTGAAGCATTTGGGCCGCATCTGCAAAATCCTTTGGCTTCACCAGGATTTCCATATCCATCACGACTATAGTATCAGACGCTATAATCAATTCGGAATTCTTCAGTTCTCCGGAAAAAGCTTTAGCTTTTTTTTCTGATAAATAACCGGCAACTTCCTTTGGGGATAAAGTATCCGGATATCTTTCATCAGTTTCTTTGGTTCTTTGCTCAAATTCAATCCCGAGACCATCCATTAGCTCTTTCCTCCTGGGCGATCTGGAAGCAAGGATAATTTTTTTATCAAGGTTTATCATCATTTAAAAACTTGATATGGAAATTGAAATTCTTCCTGATGTATAGAACCAAACAGCAGGCCTGACAGTGCTTTGGGATAAAAATACGTTGACTTTTGGGGCATGGTATAGCCCGATTTACAGACGCCCAAAACCTGGGACATGGGAACATCTTTGGTGATGACAGCGCAAGAAGCTGTTCCTGAGTTCACCTTCGCAAAACAGCGATTGAGATTTCTTTCGTAGGCAATGTTATCAGAAAGTCTTTGATCCTTATATGAAATGCCCAATACCTTTTCTATAAAAAAATAATGCAGGACCATCAGGTCCACTTCCTTGACCACCTCTGGTATATCCGGACCGAATTCCTCAATTTTCTCCGGAATCAACCTGATTTTATAAGCATTATCTTTGAACACCAATCCAAATGCCCATTTTTTCTGAAGAATAAGTTCCCCTATTTCTTCCACATCATTCAGATTTTTGATAATAAAATATTCTTGGGCTTTATGAATTATTTCCTCCTCATTCAATTCCAGATCGAAGAACAATCTATGGGTAGGAAGGATTTTCAGGTCAAGGGACAGGGCATTGGTAAAATACATCATATGATAATTGTAAGCCTCATCCCCTGTATGATTTGGATTGGCTACAGTTTTCTCTTTTCTGTAATCAATGGCACTTTGGTACCTATGATGTCCATCCGCCAAAATGATTACTTTGTCCTGAATGACCTGCAAAAACTCCCTGATAATCCCGGCATCCTGAATAAGGCCCATTACTTCCCGGACTCCCTGATAATCTTCCAGATCATAAATAGGATCTTCAATGGCTGCATCCATGTAGGAATCAAGCTGATGATCTGAGTCTTCATAAAGACCATGCGTTGGACTGGGCTGAAATTCTGTGCTCCTTAATATATCTGTCCTGTCAGTTACTGCTTTCACAATTGTATTTTCATGCCTGAGGACCATTTCTTCATCCCAATCATAGGCCTTGATCTGCGCAATAAATCCTTTCCTGCAAGATTCATGCTCCTGACCCGGCAGTCTGAAATATTGATAATAGACATAAATACCCGGGATCTGATCCTGGACAATCACTTTTTCGGATTTCCATTTTTCCAGTACTTCTCTACCCCTTATTTCGGGGTTGTCTCCAAAGGGGACAGAAATATGAATGCTGTTGTATGGGTTTTCATACAAAGCAATTCTCTGTTTTTCCGACACCACATCGAATAACGGTGAAGTTAGCTCATCAAGATTTTTTTTAAACCGTGAATGATACCTCCAGCCTTTTATAGGTAATATTTCCGCCATCAGATCAATCTGTTTTTCCAATTTGAGCGTTTCGAAAGCGCGCCTTCCCGGCTTTGGGAAATCTTCAAACTCTCCTTCTTTTTATCAAAAATATCTATAGCAAGACCGGCAAGCAGCTCCTGTTCCTCCTCTGACCAGATAATCTGAAGCATTTCCGGACTGAAAAAATTCTCCACAAATTTTGTATTGAACCTACCGCTTTTAAATTCTTCATGCTCCATCACAAATCTGCAAAAATCCAAGGTGGTCTCAATTCCTGTGATCTGATAATCATCGATCGCATTGATCATTTTTTGGATTGCTTTTTCCCTTGTTTCATCATGAACTATCAGCTTGGCAATCATCGGATCATAATAAATCGGTATATCCATTCCCTGTTCAAACCCATCATCAACCCTGATTCCAGGCCCATGTGGTCTGATATAGGTCTGAAGATTCCCTATATCCGGTAAAAAATTATTCTTTGGATCTTCTGCATAAACCCTGATTTCTACAGCATGGCCATTGATTTTCAGATCCTCCTGTGAGAAGGACAAAGGCAATCCTTCGGCTATCAATATCTGTTCCTTTACCAGGTCTTTGTTGGTAATCATTTCCGTTACAGGATGCTCTACCTGCAAACGGGTGTTCATTTCCAGAAAATAAAAATCCAACTTTTCATCCACTATGAATTCCACAGTACCTGCACCATAATAATCACATGCTTTTGCCACTTTCACTGCCGCCTCTCCCATGGCTTTTCTCATTTCGGGCGATACTACCGGAGAAGGTGCTTCCTCAATGACCTTTTGATGTCTTCGCTGTATGGAACACTCCCTTTCAAAGAGATAAACCACATTCCCCTCTTGGTCGCCAAGCACCTGTATTTCAATATGCTTTGGAGATGTAATGAATTTCTCAATAAAAACCGCTCCGTCCCCAAATGCAGATTGAGCTTCCGATATCGCCCTTTGCATCTGTTCTTCAAATTCAGCTTCATTTTCTACTATCCTCATTCCTTTTCCTCCCCCACCTGCACTGGCTTTGATCAATATTGGATAACCTATTTCCGAAGCCTTCGATTTTGCTGCCGGAATATCAGAAATGGCTTCGTCAGTCCCTGGCACCATTGGAATTCCGTATTTTGAAACTGCATTTTTGGCAGCCAATTTACTCCCCATCACCTCGATGGATTCAGGTGAAGGCCCGATAAATATTATTCCGGCTTCGGATACCATTTTTGCAAAGGCCGCATTTTCGGATAAAAATCCATAACCGGGATGAATCGCGTCCACACTGAGTTTTTTACAGGCATCAATTATCCGGTCTGAAAGTAGGTAAGATTGATTGGAAGGAGGTGGTCCTAGGCATACAGCCTCATCAGCAAATTTGACATGTGGGGCATTTCGGTCGGCTTCACTGAATACAGCTACTGTCTTAATTCCCATCTGTCTCGCAGTTCTCATGATCCTGAGACTTATCTCTCCTCGATTGGCTACCAATAGCTTTTTGATCTTGTGCATATAAGGGTTTATTTCATAAAAAAAACAACAACTGCGAAGTAAACAAAATAATGCCAGTATCTGAAAAGAATGCTTGAATTGAAATGGGATTTTTGCAAGGATGGACAAATTATGTTAGTTTTACCAGATTTAATGGATGAAATCACCATTACAAAATTGTAAAACCTAAATGTTTTAAGCCTTGGATTTATTCGCAAAATTACAAACCAATATTGGTCCTTTGGGCAAGCATTCTGAACTTGCTGAAGGTTATTTTACCTTCCCAAAATTAGAAGGAGAAATTGCCCCCAGAATGAAATTTCAAGGTAAGGATGTCCTTACCTGGAGTTTGAACAACTACCTTGGATTGGCAAATCACCCGGAAGTCCGAAAAGCAGATAACGAAGCTGCAGCAAAATGGGGCGCTGCATACCCAATGGGTGCCAGAATGATGTCAGGTCAGACAGACCAACATGAGCAGTTGGAAAGAGAACTGGCCGAATTTGTAGGCAAAGAAAGTTCTTATCTTCTGAATTACGGCTACCAGGGAATCATGTCGGTCATTGATTCTATTTTAGACAGAAAAGATGTGGTCGTATATGACAGTGAATGTCATGCCTGTATCATTGATGCGCTGAGGATGCATCTGGGAAAACGCTATGTGTTTCCTCACAACGACATAGAAAACTGTGAAAAGCAACTTCAGAGAGCTTCCAAATTAGTAGAAGAAACCGGAGGCGGAATTCTTATGATTACAGAAGGTGTTTTCGGAATGACCGGAGATCAGGGCAGACTTGCCGAGATTGTCAAACTCAAGGAGAAATTTGATTTTAGACTTTTGGTTGATGATGCACATGGATTTGGTACTATGGGAAAAACCGGTGCGGGTACAGCCGAAGAACAGGGAGTACAAGAAGAAGTAGATTTATATTTTTCCACCTTTGCCAAGTCTATGGCTTCTATTGGTGCCTTCATTGCAGGGGATGCGGATGTTATCCGTTTCTTGAAATACAACATGCGTTCGCAGATTTTCGCTAAATCACTTCCAATGATCTTTGTTGAAGGTGCTCTGAAACGATTAGAATTATTGAGAAGTCAGCCTGAACTGAAAGACAACCTTTGGAAAATAGTCAACGCATTGAAAAAAGGTTTGATCGAAAAAGGGTTCAGCATTGGCAGATCCAATTCCCCGGTCACTCCTGTGGTTCTAAATGGCACTATAGGTGAAGCTGCTACTTTAAATAAAGACTTAAGAGAGAACTATAAAATATTCTGTTCTGTAGTGATTTATCCTGTTATTCCTAAAGGGATGATAATCCTCAGATTAATACCTACAGCGGTTCATACATTGGCGGATGTTGATGAAACCATCGCGGCTTTTGAAGCTATAAAAGAAAAATTGACGAGCGGGTATTACAAGAATACCGCATATGCGGTTTCCTTTGGAGAATAAAAATATTTCAAAAAAAGCCGTTATACTGTGGTTTTATACATATTTTAGCTATATTGACAGCACAATTAAACTTATCATCAACCAATAAAATTAACTTTTACTATGAGCAGATTTAGCGAAATAAAAGATCTTATCCTAGGCTTGGAAGGAGACTTCGAAAAGTTCTACGACAAAAACAACCAAGCTGCAGGTACCCGGGTAAGAAAAGGTATGCAGGATCTTAAGAATTTGGCACAGGACATCCGAAAAGAAGTTCAGGACAAGAAAAACGAAGGATAATCAACAAAAAAAGGTGATCAAATGATCACCTTTTTTATGACTTAAATTTTTTAC
>NZ_JBGTCA010000144.1:0-5775 GCF_041749095.1 Aquiflexum sp.
GGGACAAATCCTGTTTACCATTTCCGGTATGGCCTTGGATAGTCGACTTCAAGCTGCGCAACTCAAATTTGACCTAGCAAAAAGCAACGCATCCGCTTCAAGTCCTTTAATGGCAGAATCCCTTCAGGGAGTCAAAATTGCAGAAGAACAATACCGCGCTGATTCCTTGACATGGCTTCGCCAATCAAAGCTTTACGAGCAAAAAGCAGTTTCAATTTCTCAATACGAAGCCGCAAAAACTGCTTTTGAAAGCTCCAAACAAAGTTGGATAAGAAGCAAAAGCCAATTGGAAAGCAAGAAGGATCAAGTTCAAATGGACCTGGAATCTGCCCGCAAAGACTTGCTCCTTCTTCAGGATGAGTTGGGGCATTATGAAGTCCGAAGTGACAGGGATGGGATATTTTTCCATGCTGAGCCCAAGATCGGGGAATTCATAAAAAAAGGTGACCTCTTAGCCACACTTGGCACAGATCAAGGTTTCATCGGAAGTCTTAAAATCGATGAGCAGGATATCAGCAGAGTAAGCCTTGGGCAAAAAGTGCTGCTCGAAATGGATGCATTCCCCGGCAAGACCTTTCAGGCAGAGCTCACAAAGATTTACTCCAAAGTCGATCCAATGGATCAGATGCTTCGAGTCGATGCCCGCCTTCATGACACCTTATCTTCCAGATTAATCGGTTTGGCATTAGAGGCCAATATTTTGATTCGTGAGAAAAATGATGCTTTGGTGATTCCCGGAGGCATGCTTCTTCCGGGAGACAGTGTACTGATTATGAAAGATCGAAAAGCGCAAAAAGTAAAAGTTACACCCGGCATCCGGACACTGACTGAGGTGGAAATCCTTGAGGGACTTAGTAAAGATGCTAATCTGATCAAACCATGAACGTCATCCTTAGAATCGCCAAAACCCATTTGCTTTCCAAGCCAAAGCAAACTTTGGTAGCCATGTTGGGTGTGACCTTTGGCATCGGCATGTTCATCATGATGATCAGTCTGATGACAGGGCTAAACAACTTCACGGAAGATTTGACCAAAATCGCCTCGGCTGACATCAGGATGTATAAGGATGTGACCGAACCCCGACTGATGATTTTGGACAGGATTCATCCAAATGGCCTGAATCAGGTTCACAGTATAAAACCAAAAAACGAATCCGATAAAATCAGAAATGCACGTCAAATCGCAGAAATACTGCGGCAGGATCCTGAAATCATAGGTGTAGCACCGAGATTGACCTCTCAGGTTTTCTACAATTTCGGACCGGTGAAGCTCAATGGATCTGTCGCAGGCGTGGATATTTTGGAAGAGGACAAACTGTTTGATCTCAGTTCCAAAATGAAGGCAGGTTCGCTCACAGCCCTGATGACCACTTCGAATGGTTTGATAATCGGATCGGGCTTGGCAAAAAAACTTTCTGCACAGCTTGGAGATTTACTTATCCTGACCACCCCTCAGGGAGTTACCTATTCCATGAAAGTCGTTGGAATCTTTCAACTCGGTTTGGGGGAAATAGACAATGTCAGGAGCTATTCCAATATCTCCACCGTCCAAAAGCTTTTGGGAAAAGATGCCGGATACATCACTGATCTCAATATCAAAACAACCGATTATCGGTCTGCAAAACTTAAGGCAGAGAAGATTCAGGCAACTTTTGGAGAAAAGGCCGAAGACTGGGAAACAGCCAACTCCACCCTACTTGCCGGTGCAATCATCAGGGACATCATGACCTATTCCGTGTCAATCACACTATTGATAGTGGCAGGATTTGGCATCTACAATATTCTCAACATGACGATTTACAGCAAAATGAAAGACATCGCAATTCTAAAAGCGACAGGTTTTGCTGCCAAAGATGTCACCGGAATTTTCCTAACCCAATCGCTCATCATCGGGCTGATTGGCAGTATCATGGGATTGATTGTCGGCTTTGTCTTTTCCCTTCTATTGGCTCAGGTACCATTCGATGGAGGCGACTTGCTTTCATTGGATTCCCTTCCTGTCACCTTTGATCCCAAATATTATGTGATCGGAATTGTCTTCGGCGTCCTGACCACTGCACTTGCCGGATGGATTCCTTCCAGAAAAGCCGGAAACATTGATCCCATTGAAATCATACGAGGCATTTGATCATGAAAAATATTATCTTAAAAACTAATGGAATCACCAAATACTTTCATGACCCGAATACTTTTCAGGTTTTGAAAGACATCGATTTGGAAGTGCAGAAGGGCGAATTTCTCAGTCTTGTGGGCAAATCAGGAAGTGGAAAATCTACCCTCCTCTATTTGCTGAGTACGATGGATATGGATTTTGAAGGTAAGCTTCAAATCAACGCCGAGGAACTGACCGGGAAATCCCCTGATCAGCTTGCAAGGTTCCGCAATGAACATATCGGTTTCGTTTTTCAGCTTCACTTTCTTCTGCCTGAATTTACAGCGCTGGAAAATGTGATGATCCCTGCGCTGAAACTTGGGAAACACCCTGAAGCGGTCATCAAAAAGAAGGCTCTTGAAAAGCTTGATCTGCTTGGAATTGCCGATCAGGCTATTAAGGTTTCCTCCAAACTTTCGGGAGGACAGCAACAGCGGGTGGCCATTGCAAGGGCACTGATCAATGATCCATTAATAATTATGGGAGATGAACCAACGGGGAACTTAGATTCAATAAATTCAAAGATTGTTTTTGATACCTTTAAACGCTTGACCCGGGATTTTGGACAGACTATCATTGCGGTCACGCATGATGAGGACTTTGCTTCGAAAACCGATCGGACAATTGAAATGAAAGATGGTGAAATCAGGAATTGAATCAGGTTTCTGGAATTCTATACATTCCGGACCTTTTCTTCAAAACCAGGCTTTCATGCTGGGATTTGTCAGAAGCATCGAGCGATTGGAACAAATAGAAGAGGATTACAAAGAGATACAGAAAAAAGAAGGAAATGAAGCTGAGAAAAAACATCGGAATCGAGTATAGCTTGATAGTGGCATTCACGCTTGTAAGTGGATTAGTCAGGTATTACATGTGGGACCAACTCGAAGTAATTGGAGGTTTTCCCACTGAATCGATTCTTTACACCTTTTTTTTCTTAGTCATTACCTGGGAGTTTTTCAGGGGAATGAATCACTATCTGGACAAAATCATTCCATTCTCTGATCGGTTTCTGTTTCGTCTCAATATTCAATTGGTTTTGGGAGCAATATATATGCTCACTGTGAATCGCCTGCTTTTTTTAGTAGCCGGAAAATACCTGGACGGATCCATGTCTGTGATGTTCACCATGTCCACTTATGCTGTGTTTGTCACGCTTTCATTCCTGATCAACAGTATCTTCGTGGGCAAACACTTCTTCGATGAATGGAAAAAAAGCCTGATCAGAGCCGAAAGATTAGAAAGGGAAAAGACTCAGGTTCAATTCGATAACCTTAAAAACCAACTGAACCCCCATTTCCTGTTCAATTCACTCAGTTCGCTGCATAGTTTGATTTTTGACAATCCAACCCTAGCCTCGGACTATGTAAATAACCTGTCAAAAGTGTACCGATATGTCCTCAAAAATGAAAATCAATCGGTCATATCTATTCGCGAAGAACTTGATTTTATAGGACATTTTATTTTCTTACTGAAAACAAGATTTGGTGGTGCAATAGAAATTCAAACCCAGATATCTGAAGTGGTTTTGGATCAGGGAATTGCACCAGTTACACTTCAGATTTTGTTGGAAAACTGCATAAAACACAACGCCATAGATCCGGACCGTCCATTGAAAATCGATATTTACTCCACTGACAATTACCTCGTTGTAAATAACACCAGACATCCTAAAATCTTGGTGAACGAATCGAATAAGCAGGGACTAGCCAATCTTGAAAAGTTGTACAGCTTCTTATCAGCAATTCCTCTGCAAATCAAAATGACAGATGAAAACTATTCAGTATCTATACCCTTGATATCAAGGTATTAATTTAGAAATTATGAGCAGCTATTTCCAAACTGACCGACCCAAAATCCTTATCCTGGAAGATGAACCGCTTGTGGCGGATGGGCTTTGTAAGCACATTCGCGATTTGATCCCCAACGCTGAGATTTTGGAGATTCTTTCGAGTGTGAAAAGAGCGCTCCATTGGTTTGAAAAATCAGCTACTCCCGATCTGATTTTTGCAGACATACAGCTATCAGACGGAATCAGTTTTGATGTTTTTAAACAATTTGAACCCGCCTGTCCGGTTATTTTTACCACTGCCTTTGATCATTATGCCATCCGGGCATTTGAGGTGAACAGTGTTGATTTTCTTCTGAAACCCATAGAAAAATCAGAGCTGAAAAATGCCCTTGAAAAACTGCCAAAAAGAAGGGAATCATTCGCTTTACCCGATTTCCGGTCTGCCCTTGAAAAGCTTACCTCAGGAAAAATCTATTTGGAAAGACTATTGGTCAACCATCAAAATAGCCTGATTCCTGTGGGAACAGATGAGATTGCGGGTTTCCAGAAATCAGAATTAATATTCCTGATTCATAGGGATGGAAGGAGATTTGTCACCGATTTTCAAACCATGGAGGAGCTGGAAAACAAACTTGATCCTGCCATTTTTTTCCGTGCAAATCGCCAGTCAATTATCCGTATTGATGAAATCAAACAAATAAAAACCACATATAAAGGTTTGGAAGTGTTTCTTAAAAATCCGATCTTGTCAATGGTCGAAATCAGCAGGGAGCGTAGCCCATTATTAAAAAAATGGGTTTTGGGAGGCAAATAGAAATTATTGTGATTTCCTTGATGTATTGTGAATAAAACACTCTCCGGTTGGGTGAGGTGAATTTCCAGCCAGGATCTTAATTCCTGACTGGATTTGATTTCAAAATGGATTAGACAAAATCCCTCTTTAAAACAGTTTTCAGATCTGTTGGCTTTTCGCCTAAAACTTCTTCAACATCTTTGGTTAAGCGACCTACAGATCCATCTTTTATCATTCCATAAACCGGGATCATATAATCAGCGATAAAATCAGGAGCCCCACCTGCTTTTAAAGCGCCTCTGTAAGCTTCTTCCGAAGGATTAGGATAAATAATATTCTTGTTCAGCACTTCTGAAAGTATGTTGGCGGCATCGTGGTAGCTTAACAGTACCGGCCCTGTTAGTTGGTAGGTTTTTCCTGCATGTCCATCCTCCGTTAATACCTTTGAGGCCACTTTGGCCACATCTTCCACATCCACAAATCCTACTTTTCCATCTCCCGCTACATTAAAGGTTATACCCCTTTCCATCAGGTTTTCATATTCATAGTTTTTGAAATTCTGTGCAAAAAAAGAAGGCTGCAAAATGGTAAAACCCAACTGACTTTCTTTAAGGTAGTTTTCCATAATATGGTGAAAAGCCAAATCACCCCCTAAACTCTGATTGCCAAACGCCGAAAGATAAACTACCCTATTTATCCCTTTATGAATTAAGAAATCGATAAAAGGTATTAAGATTTGCTCCAAATTGAGCGTTAACGGAGGACCTAAAACAAAAACCCGGTCTACATTTTCTGTAGCTTTTTCGAAGGTATGGATTTCAGCGAAATCAAATTTTACCCATTTATCTTCTGAGATATTTAAGGTTGATTTGGCCTTGTTAAAATCCCTGCTGCCTGCAACAAAATTTGCTTTCAGTCCTTGTAATTGCCGAACCAATGCTTTGCCTATGGTACCTGTAGCTCCTGTAATCAAAATTTTTTCTTTCATTTTTTTTACGTGTTTAAAATTAATAGTTACTTTTAGTAACCCAAATCTATA
>NZ_JBGTCA010000145.1:0-1520 GCF_041749095.1 Aquiflexum sp.
CGGTACATTTCATGTCCATTATTGCCTTGCCTTTGTTTGCCATCGATTCGTCTATTCCATCACCGAGATCTACATTTTTGATTTCACCGATACCCTTTGGATCAGCGGGTTTCTCTGTTTTGGCACTTGGTGGGGTGTAGGAGCCTTGGTTTTCACCTCCTCCACCTCCACAACTGTTCATGAGGAGTAATGTTGCTCCAAATGACATGAGCATTGAAGTTTTCATAGTCTGTTTGTTTATTGGAATTTGAGTTTTGGATTTTATTTGATTTAGAATTGGACTGTTTGAATGTTTTTTTTGGTTTTTCACCATGCTGATCAAAAGTAAGATCAAGGCCAATGGGAATAGGGTGGAGGAAAGGAATAATAGCAAGTGATAGTGTGGGATAAAACCCATCTTGGCCCAAAGCAAGGTGCCCTGCCCCAATAAAAGGATTTCAGAACTGATAAATCCAATGCTTAAAATGATCCAGGCCCACATCGACATGTGATTGTCAGGAAACCAGCCACTCTTTACTGCCAGACCACCTATGCCAAATGTAATGGCACCGAGCATTACCAAGTGAATGAATCCTATGACATACATCCTTATGGTAAAGGCCATGATAGCCACTTCCGGAATGACAAGTGTAATCTGAATGATAGCTTTGGCTGCCAAGCTCAAAATCCCAAGATAGATCATACCATCTATCCAATGTTTTGGGATTTTCAAATAAGCTGAACTTAGGAATCCTGCTGATTTCAAGATCAGGAAATAAGCTAATCCTTGAAGCAAGACCCCAATTGTATTGAAATAATAGAGGCTTTCAATCGGTGTACTCCATGATACGGCTAAAGCATAGGTCAGGAATAAAGAAAGGTTAAGCACAACAAAAGTGATTCTGCTGATCCTGACATCCAAACCTTTTTGGATGGCAAAGTGGACCAATAAGCCCAACAAAGCATAAACAAACCATCCATTGAGCTGAAGGTGCAAAAACCACTGCACACTCATAAAATAAAGGGGATGCAACCGGCTCAATGTAGCTGCAATAGGTGCAATTGCCCATAGTCCCAGTGTGGAGAGAACCATCCAATAGACACTGTATCTGATCAATTTAACCGAAGGATTGTTTTTGATTTTGGATAAATCCTGCAGGAAGCAGTAGGCAAACCAATAACTGACCAAAAGATGGATAGTAGAAAATGCAATGCTATACAAACCATAACCCTGAAAAGGGAAACTCAGCATCATACCAATATTGGCGATCACTGCAATTGTTAATAAATTTTTATAAGTTTTTAGCCTAATGCTGTCTTTTACAAATGTGAAAACCAACGCACCTGAAAGGAGTAAATACCCCCAACCCAACAGCGCCACATGGGAGTGGGCATGGAGTAGGTGCCTGTAATCGAAAAATGGAATTTCTCCGATAAAGAAATAACGCATGGCCAACCCGAACAAGGAGGCCATCAGAAAGAAAAATGCCGCCCAAATCATCCATGCTTTAGCCAAGACTTCAATCGGTCTGAGGGAAGTG
>NZ_JBGTCA010000146.1:0-11260 GCF_041749095.1 Aquiflexum sp.
AATTATATTTTTTAATTTTTCCAAATCTGCAAAAATATTATTTTTAATTGGTGTTAACATTTGATACCCTATATAAAAACATTTGAATCCCCTTTGGATTTTTTGCACTCTGTACATTAGTCCCAGCATAAACCCTGATCACCTGTTCGATTTCTTGATAGAATTATGGTGACATGATAACCGAATATGAGAAAGAGCGCTTTACTATCATTACCAATCCTATTTTTTATTTTAGTTTTCCTTTTGTCCTGTGAAAAGGAAAATCCAATAGGTCCTGATCCAGAGCCGGATCCTCCATTGGCCAAAAATTTGATCAAAGCAAATCCAAATGTAAGCCATCAGGAGATGATAGGATTTGGGGCTGCATTGACATGGTGGAGTGATAGGGTCATCAACAGCCCGAAAAGAGATGAGCTGTATGCCCTGATGTTTGAAGATTTGGGTATGGATATTTTGAGGCTAAAAAGCTGGTATTATCCCCAGAATTATCCTGAAAACAAATCCCCGGCCCAAATGGTCAGCAATGGTGACAGGAACATGTTTCTGGCCACCAAGGAGTTTTTTGATAAGGCCAAGGCTACCAATCCGGATATTAAGGTATTGCTTTCCTCCTGGGGGCCACCGGCATCACTGAAAAGCAATAACCACTTGCGGGAAGGTACCCTTAAAAAAATTGACGGTGAATATGTCTATGACGAATTCGCACAATATTGGGAGGACATGTTGGACAATCTTCCATTCAACCCTGATTTTATCAGTATCCAAAATGAACCGGGATATACCAATCCCGGCTGGACAACCTGTGCTTGGGCTCCGGTCCAAAATGCTTCATTAGCGGGATTTGACCAAGCCATGGATAAGGTATGGGATAAAATCAAGGGCAGGTCTTATGTTCCTGAAATGGTGGCTCCTGAAGCAGAAAACATCAATGCATGGAACAACTTTATGCAGGTTCTTTCACAGAAAAATTACCTCAATTATTATGGGTGGCATCCTTATAACTTCAATGAAAACACCCCAATTGACCAGACAAATCAACCCTTGAGTGATATCAAGAACAAGTATGGTCAAAAACCCAATATCATGACGGAATATTCCAACATGTCATGGTTGAAGACTGCAAGATTTATTCACCGTGCACTCACCCGGGCCAATACATCAGCCTATATCTATTGGGAATTGGTATGGGGAGACCCTAACCGTACCCAATATCCAATGATCAACATTGATGGATCCGGGAATTACACCGTGACTGGTTTTTATCATCTGATGAAGCATTTTTCAAAATTCATTGATCAGGGATATACCAGGATAGATGCCAGTTCCAGTATATCATATGTTGAGGTATCTGCCTATAAAAACCCCAATAATACAGAAATCACCTATGTCATCATCAACCCGGACCTCCGGGAATTGGAATATGAATTTGAGGTGGAAGGCAAAACTGTCAAGACAGTAAAAGCCTTTCAGAGTGTGGAAGGAGACTTTTTCAAAGAAACAAGCGGACTTAATCCAAACTCAAAAATCAAGTTGTTCAAAAACTCAATTACGACAGTTGTAGTAGGGCTTTAAATAAAATTGAAATCATGCGTAGTACCAATCTTAAATCAATACCTATTTAAATGAAATACCAATTAACTAACCCTAAACCTGTAGAAAATGAATGCAGATCAATTGAACCAAGCTTAAGATGATGGATAAAGGTTTCCGTCAAATGGAAAGGGAAAATTTCCCTTTTAGATGTAATCAATGCTTAATACAATAAACCAAAAAAAATATGAAGAAACTCTTACCGCTTTTACTATTCTTTATTTCGGGGATAGTATATGCTCAAAGCAACATCACAGGGCAGGTGACTGCCGCAAAAGATGGATTGGGTATTCCGGGGGTCACCATTCAAGTACAGGGGACAACTGTGGGTACCGTATCAGATATAAATGGTTCTTATACCATAATGGCCTCTCCTGATGACATTTTGGTGTTTTCTTTTATAGGTTTCCAAACAAGTGAAATCAGGGTTGGTAACCAAACCAGGCTGAATGTCTCTATGGAAGAAGATATCAAAACCTTGGAAGAGGTTGTGATCGTGGGATATGGTGAAATGAAGAAAAGTGATATTACGGGCGCTGTGGCCTCTGTATCCGAAGAACAGCTTCGTGGATCTGTTTTCGCCAATGTTGACCAGGCACTTCAGGGCAGGGTCGCCGGTGTACAGGTCACGCAAAATTCCGGTCAGCCGGGAGGTGGTGTATCCGTAAGGATACGGGGTGCCAATTCCATCACAGGATCCAGTGAGCCACTATACGTGATTGATGGTATTCCCTTTCAAGGGGATGCTGTAGGTACATCGGGTTTCTCTTGGGCAGGCGGAGCAAACGGCCAAGGTCAGGTCAATCCCTTGTCCACCATCAACCCAAATGATATTGTCAGCATTGAGGTGCTAAAAGATGCATCTGCAACGGCGATTTTCGGATCACGGGCCGCCAATGGCGTTATGTTGATCACTACCAGAAGAGGAAAGGCCGGAGAAGCGAAAATTTCTTACAACAATTTCTTTGCCTCTCAGACCGCTCCAAGAAGACTTCAGATGATGAAACTTCCTGATTATGCGGAATATCAGATCAATACAGCCAATTCAGTAGATGGCATCAATGTCAATGAGCGTTATTTGGACCCTTCAATCCTGGGTGACGGCACTGACTGGCAAAGCGAAATATTTCAAACTGCGCCTATGTCAAGTCATCAATTGGCTGTTACGGGTGGAACTGAAAAATCTACCTATGCCATCTCTACCGGTTATTTTTCGCAGGATGGTACAGTAATAGGTTCCAATTTTGACAGGATTACTACAAGAATAAATCTTGATACTAAGGTAAAGGATTGGATCACCTTTGGTGCTAACCTTACCTATGCCAATACCAATGAAAGAATCACACTCAATGATGGTGGTGATGGAGTTATCATGCAGGCTTTGGTGATGCCTCCCGATGTACCGGTGAGAGATATTCGTGGGAATTTTGCCGGTCCGGAAAACAATACTGCGGATATCAGTTTCAATCCTGTTGCGTCAGCGCTCATGCGGAACAATACCCTAAAAAGACAGCGGACAATGGGTAATGTATATTTGAACCTAACGCCTGTGAATAAACTCTCTATCCGCTCTGATATTGGATTTGATGACAACAGAGCTTTGGGTAATGCTTTTCACCCTACCTACGATTGGGGAGTGCTCATCAACAATGAGAATAAGCTCAGACAAAGAAATGAACAAAGTTTGTTCTGGATATGGAATACCTATGCCACTTATACCACTGATTTTGGAAATGGCCATAATATCGTCGCCATGGCAGGTACAGAGGCCCAAAGGTCTGACTGGGAAGGTTCAGAAATCACCAAGATCAACTTTGCTACCAATGATATTCCGGTATTGAGCCAAGGCCAACAAGAGGGTCAGGTTTCTAACGGTTGGAAAGGAGCATCTTCCCTGGCTTCATATTACGGACGTCTTAATTATGGGTACAAGGACAAGTATCTATTGACAGTTACGATGCGGGCTGACGGTTCCTCCAAGTTCGGATCTGAAAATAAATGGGGCTTTTTCCCATCTATGGCAGCGGCTTGGAGAGTGACCAATGAAGATTTTATGCCGACCTCAGATGTATTGTCTGATCTGAAGTTGAGATTTGGCTATGGAGAAGTTGGAAATCAGGCCATCGGAGATTATTTGTTCGGTTCTTCTTTGCAAACCTTGAACACAGGATTTGGTACTGCTTACAGAAATGCAAGGATATCCAATCCGTTTTTGAGATGGGAAACCACAGCACAGTATAATGCCGGTATGGACCTTTCCCTTTTTCAGGGAAAAATCAACGTGACCCTGGATGTCTATAAAAAGTTCACCAGAGACATGTTGCTGCAGCTTTCAGTTCCCAGCTACCTTGGAGGATCTTCCTGGTGGGATATCAATGCCCCTTTTGCCAATGTAGGAAGTCTTGAAAACAAAGGTATAGACCTTGCCATCAATTCGGTGAATATACACAGCCGAAATTTCAAGTGGACAACAGATTTTAACTTTACCTTGAACAGAAATATGGTCACCGAACTGGATTCAGAGACTAGTTTCTTTGACAGGAACTTGTATTGGTACAGTGAATTCCAGTCTGCTACAAGAACCAAGGTCGGCAGTCCTTTGGGTACTTTCTATGGCTATATAGCAGACGGGATTTTTCAGGATACAGAAGAAATACTCAATCATGCAGTTCAGGTTTCGGATCCTTCTGCCGGTGATACTCCAAGAAACCTGGTTGATAAAAGAGATGGTGTTTGGATAGGGGATATCAAATACAGGGATGTTAACGGTGATGGAGTCATTGACAGCAATGACCAGGTAATCATCGGAGATCCCAACCCTAAATTCACGTTTGGTTTCAATAACAATTTCACCTACAAAGGATTTGACTTGGCTGTTTTCTTCTACGGTTCAGTAGGAGGAGATATCCTTAACTATGCAAAGGTGATTACCGAAGGACAGACCAGTGTATTCAATAATCAGTCTATCACGGTAGCCAATAATGCAAAGTTAGGATTGATCGATCCCGATGGTTCAGACTTGGATCCTTCCAATGTCTTCTTAGCCAATCCTGATGCGACCATCCCAAGGTTTTCTACAAATGATGTCAACCGGAACAACAGGATGTCTTCCAGATTTTTGGAAGATGCCACATTTGTTAGGATTCAGAATGTCAGCTTGGGATATACCTTCCCTGCTGCATTGACGAGCAAGGCAAAAGTGGAAATGCTGAAAATTTATGTGAACATCCAGAACCTGCACACTTTTACAAACTATTCGGGGTATGACCCGGAAATCGGTGCTTTCGGACAGGATGCGCTTATGCAGAACGTGGATATGGGCCGTTATCCGATGCCTAGAACCTTTACAGTCGGAGCTAATATTACTTTCTAATCCTAGACAGAAATAAGATGAACAAGATATTACAATATTTGATCGCATTGGTCCTGATCATGACCACAAGCGGATGTTATGAGGATTTTCTGGAAATTGTCCCACAGGATAACCTGGTCACTGACAGTTTTTTCAGAACTGATGCCGAAATCAGGGCAGGAACCGCAGCCCTATATGGAATGCCCTGGTTTGATTATAATGATAAGTTTTCCTGGGTGGCCGGTGATGCCATGCCGGGTAACCTTTATCATACATGGGACCAAGAGGGTCAGTTTTTCTTCTTTAGTTTTAATGAAGGCAATGCCCATTTGACCAGAGGATGGCAAAGTTTGTTCCGGGTAGTTTCTTACTCCAATTCGATCATCAATGATCTGCCCAGAATAGCCGGAGGTTATGGAGTTCCACAGGAATATATTGACAGGGGTGTGGGAGAAGCCAGATTTATAAGGGCATTTGCTTATTTTATTTTAGCTGAATATTGGGGTGAAGTTCCGATTGTGGAAAATTCTACCACATTGGTATCCAACAATACATTGATTCTTCCTAAAAACACCAAATCCAGTGTTTATGAATTTATCCGAAGGGATCTTGAATTTGCTGAACAGCATCTATTGAATTCGGATGCACCTGGAAGAGTTACCAAATGGTCTGCAAAAGCGCTAATGGCAAAGTTATATCTCACGATGGGTCAGGCTTCAGGTTCAGCTGATCATTATAATAAAGCCAAACAATATTCGGAGGATTTGATCGAGAACAGTGGTTTGACCTTGATGCCCGATTATTCCAATCTTTTCAAGATAGAGAATAACAACAATCCCGAATCACTTTTTGCCCTGCAGTGGGTAGAAGGTGCCTATGGTTCAGGAAACAGTGTGCAGGCCAATATGGCAAGAAGCAGTATGATTACAGGTAATTCCGAAAGCTGGGGCGGTTTCAAAAGTCTGACTTATGATTTTACCAAAAACGTTGAGGATGGGGATTTGAGACAGCCCGCCATATATATGACTTTGGGAAATCACTATCCTGAAATCAGAAGATCTGCAGGTGGATATTCCTATCTGATTGTCAACAGAGATGCCCAAAATAATATTTTGGAAAATGCTGCTCCCGTTCTCAATAATGTGAAGAAATATGTTGTCGGAAGTTCAGCAGATACAGGGGGCAAGGTCACTACCAATCAGGCCACTGCGATGAATACCTATATGTTGAGGTTGGCAGATGCATATCTGACTTATGCAGAGGCGGCGCTGGGAACGGCTGCTTCCACTAATGACGGTAAAGCGCTTGGTTATTTCAATGCTATCAGAAGTAGGGCCGGTCTTGATCCATTGAACAGCCTGACCTTTATGGATATATTGAAGGAGCGCAGGATTGAATTCGGCATGGAAGGCCAATATTGGATGGATATCAAAAGGTATTTCTATAGAAACCCGTCTGAGGCAGTCAGTTACCTGAACAGTCAACAAAGAGCCCATTTTTATGAAAGGGTTCAGGGTACGAATCCACCTGACGAAAATTCTTTAGAAGGGTATGTTTTAATGCCTCCTACAAGTCCCGTGACGGTATTTGAATCCAATATGATTCTTCCTATACCTGCGGCGGAAGTAAGTTATAATCCCCTTTTGGCCCCTGGCCAACCGGCTGTTGAATATGAGTTTAATTGATGTTTTGAATCTAAAGGAATAAATCCGATGAATATAATCAATAAATACACACTGTTTTTGATGCTACTGATTGGCATCGCAGTGACCTTTAGCGCTTGCGAAAGGGATGAATTGCCTAATGGAGGCGAGCCAAGGATCATGTATGTGAGGGTCACCAATCCTACACAGTCAGATTCTTTGTTGGGTGGGGCCTTTTTGAATGGTCTCGTGGCCATCATGGGCGAAAATCTTGGAAGTACGGTCGAAGTATGGTTCAATGACCAACCTGCGAGGGTTAATCCGGCCTATGTTACTGATAGGTCTATTCTGGTCAATGTTCCGGCCAACTCTCCTGAGGAGGTCAATGACCTTTTGACTTTGGTGTTCAAAAACGGTAATAGATTGGAATATTTCTTTCCGATCAATATCCCCGAGCCGGACTTGGTCACTATGGAAAATGAATTTATCGGGACAGGTGAATTGGCTGTAATTCATGGGGACTTCTTTTTTGCTCCACTATCAGTTAAAATGGCCAATGGTATAGAGGCCAATGTGGTTGAAATCACCAAGACTAAATTGAGTTTTACCATACCTGACGGAGCCGAACCTGGACCCATCACGGTTCAGACCAATTTCGGAACTGTCGCTTCAGGTTTTCATTATAGGGATGAGCGGAATACCATCCTCAATTTTGATGACAAAACTGCGGCAGGAAGCTGGAGATCCGGAAGGTTGGAAAATAATCCCCAACACAGTTTGGATGGGAATTATCTGGTATTGAGGGGTAAACTCAATAAGAATGAAAGGGCAGAAGATTTTGCCGGAGGGGGATTTGTAATGCAGTTTTGGGGTCATACCCGTTTACCTGAAGGTAATTTCATCACCGGAGATCCTGCTGATTATGTGCTGAAGTTTGAAGCCAAAGTAATCGATTGGTATGGCTCTTACCTGAATATCTGCTGGTCTCCTTGGAGCAACAACGGCAATCAGGAATACTGGGCTAACCTCAATGCAAGAGGATTATGGAGACCATGGGAAAAAGCCAATGCACCATACAATACCAACGGAAAATGGGTGACGATCACTATCCCAATGTCTGAAATGCGTTATGCCCAATCAGTACCGGGTGATATCGTTTACACCGACATGAAGTTTGATAAAACCAAGGCAGGTTCTCTTTCATTCTGGATGGTGGGAACGCCGGTGGCTGATGCTTCCAATGTGGAGGTGTTTATAGACAATGTGAGAATTGTGGAGAAGTAACCCCAAACTTTAAACATGAACAAAATGAAATTGATCAAAAATATAAAGGGCGGACTGACTATAGTCCTGATGTCCTTGTTAAGCATGTCCCTGATTGTTCTTAATTCCTGTAAAGAGGAAGAAGATATCAATTTCGGTGCTGTAGAATTACTGAGTTTTGGACCTGCAGGTGTTCAACATGGAGAGATTATAAAATTCATAGGCCGGAACATGGATAAGGTAAGCAGTATAGTATTACCTGATAATGTGGAAGTTTCAAGCACTCAGTTTGTCACTAAATCAAAGGAACTTATTGAAATCATAGTGCCAAATGAAGCTGTTGCCGGAAAGGTCACTTTGAAGACCTCACAGGGAACAATTGAATCTAAAACGATCATCAGCTTTGATGTGCCTGTGGTCATTACGGAAGTACCTACTGTAGCCAAGCCGGGCACCAATATTATCATCAAAGGTGAATTCCTTAATTGGGTAAATGAAATCAAATTCTATGAGGAATTGGTGGTAGATGAATTTGTAAGCAAGACCCTCAACGAACTTGTGGTGAAAGTGCCTATGAATGCACAGACCGGTAAATTGGTGTTCTCCAGCGGAGGAACCCAGCCAATGACCATTGATTCAGAAGGAGAGGTGAAGATTTTACTCCCCGATGTTACGTCTTTTGATGCGCCGGCAGTGAAGCATGGGTCTAACCTGACATTGAAAGGAACTGACTTGGACTTAGTGACAGGAATTGTTTTCAAAGGAGGCGATCCGGAAATCCTTAAGGCAAACTTTGTCAGCCAATCCGAAACAGATATTGTTGTGGTGGTACCGGAAAATGCAGAGAAAGGCACGCTTACCATTAAATCGATGTCACCGATTAATGTAATCAGTCCTGAACTTAAGATTATCCTTCCTTTAGGAACTCTGGTTGAACCACAACCTGCTTCTCCGGGAGTGGAGATTACCATTACAGGAACTGACCTGGACATGGTAGGACAGATTCTGTTTCCCGGAGCAACCGGGGCGGTTACTGATTTTGTAAGCAAAAGCTTTAGCCAGATTAAAGTAGTGGTTCCTGAAGATGTAATCAGTGGCGGTCTGACCTTTGTGACAACGAGGGGATATGTAACTCCCGGTCCGGTATTCCTGATACCTACAGAAGAAGTAAATCCACTTTTATTGACATTGTTTGATGGAGAATTCCATCAGGGATTTGGAGATTGGAGCTGGAACCTTAATTCCTCTCAACCGGGCAATGGAGAGCAGTTTGTCAATGGTACCGCTTCCTGGAAAGCTGATTTTATAGCTTGGGGAGGTTGCCAGATGGGACAAGGTGCTCCCGGTGCTCCTGTAGCAGGTGGATTGACCACTTTTGTGTTCAATGTATATGGAGGGCCGGGTTCTGATGGTGCATTAATCCAAATAGTATTAAATGATGCCTGGGGCAATACCCAACAGCGGAATGTAAAAGAAGGAGAGTGGACAGAATTTGAAATACCTATTGCCAATTTCCCTGCTGCCAACGTTTACGGAGGTATTCACCGTGTTGCTTTCCAGCTTGGGGCAGATGCTGTTATCTGGATCGACAAAGTCGGATTTAAATAATCCTGATCACTCAGTGGCTATAGGATTTGGAAATATTCCTATAGTCACTTTTTCCTTTTTTATTGAGCTCCCTCATTTTCATTGTTTAATTTTACAATAATGCAAATTGAAATATTGCGTAACCTGTTAAACCTAGAAGTAAGGTTTCCGGTGGGATTTTCCCACCGGTAATTTTACAAGAACAAAATCCTGACATGAAGACCCTATTAATATTCCTGATTTTGCCGTTGTTTATTGTGGGCTGCAATCAAAGTTTGGGAACCATAGACCCAAAAATAAATGAAGCAATCCGTGTCAATCAGATAGGTTATTATCCAAATGGGAGTAAGGTGGCGATTGTAGCTGACCAAACTGAATCAGATGTTTTTTTTGTACTTGATACCAAAAATCAGCAAAAGGTGTTTGAGGGTATTTTACAAGAATCAATAACTTCACCTGTATCTCAAAAGAGTACTAGAAGGGCTGATTTTTCTACATTTTCCACATCTGGAAATTTTTGTGTGTATGTTTCAGGACTGGGCTGTTCTCCGCCATTTGAGATAAAGGAGAAAGTTTTTGGAGAATTGGCTGTAGCAGCATTGAAATCATTTTTTTTCCAAAGGGCTTCTATGGAAATCACAGAAGAATTTGGAGGAATATGGTCTAGACCCGCCGGTCATCCTGATGACCGTGTCAAAATTCACCCTTCTGCTGCCAGTAAAGAAAGACCCGAAGGCACCGTTCTTTCTTCTCCTATGGGATGGTATGACGCTGGAGACTACAACAAGTATATCGTCAACAGTGGTATTACTATGGGCACATTGATGTCTCTATATGAGGATTTTAGTTCTTATTTTTCAGAATTTACCTTGGAAATACCGGAATCCGGAAATGCCATGCCGGATTTGTTGGATGAAATACTTTGGAATCTCAAATGGATGGCAACCATGCAGGACCCTCATGACGGAGGGGTTTACCACAAATTGACCACTGCCAAATTTGAAGGGATGGTTCTTCCTCACCAAGCGACCAATCAAAGATATGTTGTAGCAAAAAGTACTGCTGCGACCCTTGATTTTGCAGCGGTGATGGCTCAGGCCTCCCGGATTTTGAAAAACCATCATCCGGATCTTTCCATCGAATACCTCAAATCTGCTGAA
Source organism: Aquiflexum sp. (assembly GCF_041749095.1). Classification (GTDB taxonomy): domain Bacteria; phylum Bacteroidota; class Bacteroidia; order Cytophagales; family Cyclobacteriaceae; genus Aquiflexum. The sequence continues at coordinate 10,596 of NZ_JBGTCA010000146.1, forward strand.
CTTGCCTGGAACTGGGCCCAGGCCAACCCTGAAGTGTACTACAGGCAAAATGACATGAACAAATCGTTCCAACCGGAAATCCATACCGGGGCCTACGGGGACAATTCGGTCACTGATGAAAAAATCTGGGCAGCATCGGAACTCTATATCAGCACCCATAACCTGGATTACCTACAATATATCTCTAATCCTGAGTCTTTTAATCTTCCTTCCTGGAACAGGGTGGATTGGTTGGGATATTATTCTTTGTTGAGGTTCAGGAATGACTTACCTAATTTGCCCGAAAACCTGATTTCAACCATAAAAAGTATTTTGACAGAAAGCGCTAACAACTATGTAACATCTGCCAATGCTTCCTATTATTATTCAGTGATGGGTCAATCCGTCAAGGATTTTGTCTGGGGCAGTAATGCCGTTGCTTCCAATCAGGGAATAGCATTGATTCAGGTATATTTCCTTACGAAAGAAAGTAAATACCTGCAATATGCCTTGGGTAATCTGGATTATATTTTGGGCAAAAATGCCACGGGTTACAGTTTTGTAACAGGATTTGGTTATAAAACCCCAAAAATCCCGCACCACAGATTAGCAGAGGCAGAACGTGATAAAGAGCCTTTACCGGGCTTTATGGTAGGCGGTCCCAATCCCGGTCAACAGGACGGTTG
>NZ_JBGTCA010000147.1:0-9625 GCF_041749095.1 Aquiflexum sp.
AGCATCGATGTAGAGGCTGTTTACCGCTATATGGACAAACTCTACAACACCCAGAAGGAAAAGGTCCAACAGATAAGTTACGATCATACCCTGGGCATTTTGGAGGGCGGTATCAGGATGGTGTTCTATGATGTGACAACACTGTATTTTGAAATAGAAAAGGAAGATACCCTGCGCAAGACGGGCTTTTCAAAGGACGGGAAGCACCAACATCCCCAGATAGTACTGGGCCTTTTGGTAAGCGTGGGCGGCTATCCGTTGTCATATGATATATTTGAAGGCAACAAATATGAAGGTGACACCATGCTGCCGATCATTGATGCGTTCAGGGAAAGATATAAGTTTGAAAGTCTCACCATCGTGGCCGATTCGGGCCTGATCAGCAATAAAAACATAGCAGATCTGGAAGAAAAGGGTTACAAATACATTTTGGGTGCAAGGATCAAAAACCAGCCCGCCAAGGTTACGCAAGAGATATGCTCACTCAATTTGAAAAACGGGGAAAGTAAGGTGATCTGGAAAGACAAAGGCACTGCCCTGATTATCAACTATTCTGACAAAAGGGCCAAAAAGGATTTTTTCAACAGGGAAAGGGGGCTCAAAAGACTGGAAAAGCAGATTGAATCGGGCAAACTCACAAAATCAAACATCAACAAAAGAGGCTACAACAAATATTTGAAGATGGAGGGCAAAATGGATATATCCATTGACAGGGAGAAATTTGAGGAAGATGCCAAATGGGACGGATTAAAAGGGTTCCAGACCAATGATCTGGCCCTATCAAAAGAAGATGTCATAGAGAACTACCGACAGCTCTGGAAAATCGAAAAAGCGTTCAGAATTTCCAAGCACGATTTAAGGATCAGGCCTATTTTCCATAGGAAACAAAGAAGGATAGAAGCACATATCTGCCTATCCTTTGCCGCTTATAAGGTATATAAAGAACTTGAGCGCCAGTTATATGATAAAAAGGCAAGCATCAGTGCCGAGAAGGCCATTGATATAGCCAAAACAATATTCAGCATACAGGTCAAGGTAATAGGCTCAGACAAAACAATCAATAAAACCATTATTACCAATGACGAGCAAAGGTATCTGGTCAGACTTTTCAATATTTTTTGATTTGGGTGTCCCAAAGAGGAAAACAGGAAAAGATGGGCATATTACATTCTGCTTTTTGAAAAAGAAAGATAGTTGGACGGTACCAAAATACCATAAAAAAAGCCCTCAATTTCTTGGGGGCTTAAATTCAATTCGAAATTCTATATTAATTGAAAGAATATCTGATACCAACCTGCATTCTCCAAACATTGTTAATACTGTTTGAAAGTCTGAAAGTTTCATTAATGATATCAGTTGTGCCGGGGTTGGTAGTGATTCGGTAGATTGGCTCATTGTTAGCATTTAACCCTCTATAGTTTAAAGGATTGCTTTGCCATTCTACCAGAGGAACTCCCCATTCAGAATTCAACAAGTTTCCAACGTTCATAAAATCTAATCTGAATTCCAACCTGTTTTTATCATCCTTAGTGACATACAACCGTTGAATAAAGCTCAAATCAAAAGTATGTACCCAAGGTCTCAATCCACCATTTCTTTCAGCCAATTGTCCTCGCTTAGTACTTAAGTAAGGATCTTGATCTATGTATTGATCAAATATTTGAGCTTGTAATTGGGGTGTGTAAATCACCTCGTTCAATGTATATTGTTGGAAATTCAATTCTGATGCAGAATTTGGTACATAAATCAATCTATCAGAAGCATCTCCAAAGTTACCGGCATAAGTGTAACTAAATCTACCCGCATTTCCACCTTCGTAGAATAGCGAAATAGTCGTGTTTTTGGTATTGTAACCCAAGTTTGCAATCAACCTCTGAGGTTGATCGTGTCCTGCAAAGCTAATTTCAGGATTATTTCTGTCTATTTGAACCGTGGAAGGCCATAACGATATAGCCTGAGAACCACCTGCGGCATCCAAATCCCTAGCTCTAGAAATTGTATAAGCTACACTGGAATAAAATCCTCCTGAGAAGGATTTTTCTAAACTTATTGTTGCAGATACATAATCTGCTCTTCGATCTGCATTAGTCAATAAAAATGCATTTCTAAAGTCAGGGTCATTAGAATAACCAGCCAGGCCCGGTTGATTTATCCAATAAGGTCTTTCGTCAGGACCATTTAAAGTACCTTCTGGCTCTCTCAATACTAAGTTATTAGCAATTGGAGTAGATACATCTTTTGAAAAGATAAAATCAAAAGCTCCGATGATTCCAAATGGCAATTGTTTGTCAACCCCTATATTGGTTCTCCAAACTTGAGGTAACTTAAAGTTTCTATCAGTTAAATTAAGCTCATTGGAAAGGGTCTGACCTGGATTTTCCGGATTATAGGCGGTAACATCAGGATTGAATGTGATTCCTGCATCTATTACTTCTTGACCCTCCAATCCATAACCTCCTCTAATTACACCTGAACCATTAACTTGGTTAGACAACCATACAAATGGTATTCGTCCTGAAAATACACCAGTACCACCTCTAATTACAGTAGATCTGTCACCTTTTACATCCCAGTTGACACCAACTCTAGGGGAGAACAATGGATTGACTTTAGGGAATGTAGAAATATCAGGAGAGAAAGTGTTACCATCTGGACCAGTAAATGTCTTGTTCAAATTATTCAACAATTCATTTTGTGGAATTTCTATTGGGTAGAAAGGAAGATCTACTCTCAGACCTCCGGTAACTTTCAATCGAGAATTAACTTGATATTCATCCTGAAGGTAGAAACCTAGTTGACCAAATCTAGTTTCATCAGTTGGGGGGGTAGTAGAACCATCCAAAGCAAATCCTTTAGCAAACGCATCTGGATACACATTTGGATTTCTGTTTATCACACCGTCTACAAATTTGTCATATCCGATATATCTGTAGAAACCATTAAATACCGGGTTAAAGGCATTGTCAAAAGTCATGTATTCAAAGTTTCCACCGATTGTATAGGTGTGCTTGCCTTTGAAAATAGAGAAGTTGTTGGTAATGTTAAGAATATTGTTTTCCAACAAGTTTCCTACTGTAAACAACTCATTACCCAATGTCATGTAATATAGTGGGTTACCTGATTCATCTGGTTCAACTACCTCTACTAACGGGAATTCTTGACCACCTGGTACACCTCGTTTCGGATCTGTGATGGCAGTATATCCAATGTTCAATTGGTTTGACATATTTTGGCCTATCTTACTATTTAATTCTGCTACAATGGACCTAACTCTTCTATCGTTGGTATAATTGGCGTTTCTGAAGTTTATAGCTTCTACTCCTGTTCTATCGGTATTCCTATATCTAGTTTGAATATATCGGATAGAGTTTCCATTAGTAGGAACATCGGTAAACGCAGAGTAATCATTATAACGGACAATCAATTTATTGCTTTGGTCGATGTTGAAATCCAACCTTACATTCAACCTGGTCTGTTCAGAATTAAAAGGATACGAATCTGGAGCCCCAGGATCATAGCTATATATACTGTTAATTCTATCTCTAACAAAATTTGCTTGAGAAAGTGGCACTCTTGAAATAAATTGTCCATCAGGAGTTTCTCCATCCCTTGCAGCTCTTCTCAAAATAGAAGGTCTTAATTCAGTTTCAGTCTCATAGTTGACAAAGAAGAATAATCTGTCTTTAATGATTGGACCACCCAACCTAAAGCCCATTATTTCATTTCTTGCGTCGTTTTGGGGTACAAAATTTTCACCGATTTTTGTACCCTGCATCTGATCATTTCTTATGAAATAATAAGCAGATCCTCTGAAGGTGTTGTCACCTGATTTGGTGATTGCATTCACACCTGCACCGGTAAATCCACCCTGACGTACGTCATATGGAGCTAGGTTTACCTGAATTTCTTCAATCGCATCCAATGATACAGGGTTTCCACCCGCAAACTGTCCAGAACCAAGTCCGAAGTTATTGTTGTAAATATTACCATCAATTGTGAAATTATTGAACCTTGATGATGTACCAGCAAAAGAATTTCCATTAGATTGAGGAGTTAATCTGGTGAAATCATTAATGCTTCTATTTATTGTTGGAAGGGAATTGATTCTTTCGCTACCGAGATTCAATGAAGCGCCAGTTCTGTCAGCATCAAAAATACCCATTCTGGTATTTACAACCTCTACCATGTCCAAATCCATAGCATCAGACATTTCTGCATTGATGTTGTAGTTTTGACCTAGTGCAAGATTGATATTTTCAGTAACGTTATCTTCAAAACCAACATAGGTAATTGTTACAGTATATGGACCGCCTACTCTAATATTTGGTAATACAAATCGACCATCCATGTTAGATACAGCTCCATATCTTGTTCCTGAAGGTGTGTGAACTGCTACTATATTAGCTCCTGGAAGGGATTCTCCAGAAACATCTCTAACAACCCCCTGCATACTGGAAGTCGTTACTCCTTGCGAATAAACCATTCCTGTCGTAACGACAAGCACAAATACTGCAAAAAGACTTTTAAGTAATAATTGCCTCATAATTTTTGTTTTTAATAGTAAATTGATTGTGTGTTAGAAATTCAGCTTTTGTTTTCCGCTACAAATGTAGCCGGGTAATCCTAGTTTTTATTTTTGTAATTGTTAAGTTTTAACATTTATTCACAAGGTTACTTAACAATTTCTTAACATTGAAAAAAGGAGGAAATATTATTTTTATCCTGTTTTTTGCATTTTAAACGGTGTAAATGCGTGTAATTTGTTCTTATCAAAAAATTAAGTTTGTGTAAACCTGATTGTGTTAAGAAATCTTTACCATAATGTTATGCAGGGTTTTTGTATAAAAAACGCCTCAATAAGTATATAAACTGTCTATATTTAGAAACAAAAAAATGTCAATCAATGAAAAAGAAATACATACTTTGGCTTTATTTATTTTTGTTTGTCAGTATGTTGGATATTTTTTTCACTGCTAACGGAGAATCTGAGTACAGAATTTATACCAAACCATTTATTCTCATCACCTTATGGATTTATTTCTATTTCAGCAGCATTGATATAAAAGGGACACTCCTGAGAAAAAGTATCAGTGCCGCATTGATATTCTCCTGGTTGGGTGATGTACTCCTCCTCTTCCCCAATTTATTCCTTTACGGGCTTGGTGCATTCCTGATGGCCCATATCTGCTATATCATCGGATTCAAAATCAGTCAAACCAATCCCTTTGCCATCGGAAAAGTAAATTTTATCCGTTTGTTTTTTGTAAACCTTCCCATTTATATCCTTGCGGCCTATGTCTATTTTCTGATCCATCCGGGATTGGGCGTCATGAAAGTACCTGTGGTCATTTACCTTATAGTGATCGTCATGATGGCATCAACAGCCCGCGAAAGGTATCAAAAAACAATACCCGCCAGTTTTTGGCAGGTATTTATAGGAGCAATGTTGTTTTTGATTTCTGATGGCATCCTGGCCATCAATATGTTTTTCAGGTCATTCCCCGAATCAGGTGTCCTGGTCATGGGTACATACGTCCTTGCCCAACTATTGATCGTCATGGGTATTCTGGCGCATGTTAAAAATAAGGAGTAAGTTTCCTCCCCGTTGTCCGAAGGTTGTGCCTTCGGACCACTGAGTGTAGAGTTTTTAACTCCAATCAATTTGAGCCAGAGGCTCAGAACTCAAAAATCCAAAGCCACAGGCTTCGGATAACGTTATCCGAAGGTTGTACCTTCGGATCACTGAGTCCGCAGTTTTTAACTCCAATCAATTTGAGCCAGAGGCTCAAAACCCAAAAATCCAAAGCCACAGGCTTCGGATAACAGGTCTTCATCCTTCACCCCCTCACCCTTCAACCTTACCCATAATCTCCCCATAACTGATCCCCATGTGGCTGTTGTCATAGACTGCTTGACCATTTTTGATCAGGATGACTTGGGGGGACTGATGGTAAACACCGAATTCCCGGGCGATTTGATCGGATATATCACGGAAGCTGATCAGATCCAAAAAATAGGGAGAAACCTTATCAAAATCGGTATCCTTCCAATTTCGGTTCAACCTGTCAAATGCCATATTACTGATGGAACACCTGCTCGAATGTTTAAATATCAGCACAGGCTTATCCTGACTTTGTTTCTTCAGATCTTCAAGTTGTCCGACATTTTCAATTCTTTTCCAATCCATACTCTTAATTTTTCTTAATCCAGATCAGTCCATCAATAATTTTGACCCTAAAATAGTTCCTTTCCTGTAATATTGCCATTTGGAATCCTTCTTTCCCTGATTTAGGGTACATTTCTTGCAATTGAAAGGCAGCTTAATGTTTCTTTGTTTAAGTGGCAATTGAAAAAACAACCATTGATTTATGAAATCCGAAAATATCAAACTCTTGATCATATTAGCACTTTTCATTAACGCCTCCTGCAAAAGTATCATGCCGGATAGGCCTCCCGCTGCTTCTTTGGAAGAATTGCCCAGTTCCCGGTCTACGGTCAACATACCGATCATCATTCCGCTTTCTTACCTAGGGGACAATTTGAACCAAGATTGGAGCAGCAAATTGTTTGCTGACAAAGGGATTCCTTTGGGAAGTGGTTTATTTGCAGATCTGAATGTCACAAGAACCGGAAAGATAACATTGAGAGGTTCAGAAAATAATACTATCAATGTCAAGGTGCCCATGAATATCATTGGTGACCTGAAAATTGAAAAAAAGGTGTTTGGGCAAAACCTGTCGACAAATTTCCCTTTCAATGAAAACCTGATTCCGGAAATCAGCTTTACACCTGAAATAGGCAACAATTGGGACCTGAATTTAAAAAACCTTCAGATCAACAACTCGGGAAAATCCATGAAATACAACCTTTTGGGTTTTGAAATTGACCTGGATCCCCTGGTAAAAGGTCAATTGCAGAAGGTATTGGACAACCAACTTTCGGCAGCAAATCTGAACAAGCTTGACTTTAAGCATATAGCACAAGAGACATGGGATGCATTTTCTGAACCCTACACGGTAGTTCAGAACGGGATTACAGCGCATTTTTATTCGGTACCGGACAAGATAAAGGTCAAAGAAGAAATCACCCTTGACCAAGAGCTTATCCTGTATTTGGGTTTGGAAGGGGAAATGTTTTCTAAATTAGGTTCAAAACCAATCATTGACCAAAAAGAACTGCCGGATATCACTGTGAATGAAAGCAAGGAAAATCAGATTGACCTGGTTCTACCCTTGACCATCCCATACAAGGACCTGGATGAATATCTCAATGCTACTTTTTCCGGTCAGCAAATCCGCTCAAACAGAACTACAGTGATTTGGCCTTCAAATCTGACAACCCAAAAATACGGGGATAAAACCCTCTTGAGCATGGATTTCAAAGCAGTAAGAGACGGGAAAAAAGATGTGGAGGGGAAAATGTTTTTTGCAGGGAATCCGGTATTTGACCGGGAATCTGAGTCGCTGATATTTGAAGAGCCCCAATTTGATGTGAATACCGGAGACTTCTTTTCCAATCTGGGCATCAGACTCCGAAAGGGCAAAATCCAAAAACAGATCAAGAAAATAGCCGTATTGCCTATTGGCGGATTGTTGGACAATGCGCGAAGTGAAATGGCCAATCAGGGGTATTTAGAAACTGATTTTGCCAATTTTAAAGTGTTGAATCCCAGTTTGGATGTGGAAGGAATATATAGCACGGAGGAGGACATCAGGGTCTTTATCAGAAGCCAGGGAAAAATGGATGTACAATTGAAGGATTTTAAATAGCCTAAATATTTTTGATGTATAAAAGGATGAATATCCCCTTTCTTGCCAATAAAGTTCAATCTTTGTTCAAATGGGAAGGATGACCGATGACCGATGCGACGGGCATTGAAGTATTTAACCTTATGTCCTTTTGATAGAACTGGTTACTGGCAACATTGCAAACAATGTATATATAAAAGATTTCAATAACTTGATTCCAATATAAAATTATGACCAAAAGATTAACGGATTGGTCAGGTCTTTGTAACTTGGAATTGAAATTGAAAGGATATGGAAAAAAAGGAAAAGCCGGTTTTTGCAAAGAGGATTTTTTGGGATGTGGATTTTGCAAAACTTGACTATGATACCAAAGCCAATTTTGTGATTGAGCGGGTTTTTGAGCGGGGAGATGTACCCGATATACGGAATTGCAGAAGGTATTATGGAGACGAGAAAATTTCCGGGGTTTTGCTTAATGCCAAATTCTTACCCGAGACAAGGATGTATCTAGCAGCAGCAGTTATTGATAAACCTATCACTGAATTCAGATGTTACAAATTGAGACAGTCGAACCCGGAACTTTTTCCTTATTAGAGAAACTTCAAGCTATCCCCGAATTGAAAGATTTTTACTTGGTCGGAGGCACAGCTTTGTCATTAATGTATGGGCATAGGATTTCCGAAGATTTGGATTTATTCTCGAATCAGCCTTTTCAAAATGATATAGTTACTGAATCCTTGCAGAAAGTCTTTGGAGAGAGTTTTCAGACGGAACAGAAACCTCCACAATTTGGTATATTTTGTTATATCAATGAGATCAAAGTAGATTTAGTGAAACACCCATTCCCTATGATTAAACCCATTCAGGAGATCGAAGGAATTAGATTTTTTTCCACTGAAGACATTATAGCTATGAAAGTTCAGGCTATCTTGGGCAGAGGCAAAAAAAAAGATTTTTGGGATATTTTCGAATTGCTCCAACACTATTCAGTTGCTGATTTTATCCGGTTTCACCAAGAGAAGTATCACAGGCAAAATCTTCTTATATCTGTTCCTCAGGCATTGATTTATTTTGGAGATGCAGAAGAAAGTGAGGATCCCGTCAGTCTCAAAGGGCAAACATGGAAAAAGGTAAAGAAATCTATTGAAAAAAAAGTACGGGACTTTTTAATATAAGAAATAATGAATATCCGTCTATATGCAATTTGGGGACGTTTTCTCTAAAAATGGCTAGAAGACCGAAGACGGGAGACGGAAGTAAACTGTAATTTAGCGTTTGATAAATTATCCATTGGGTTTTCAGATTTACTTGTATCATTGCGGCTAATCACATAAAAAAATAATCATGAAACTCCATAACCGAACATTTATCATTACCGGGGCCACTAGTGGGATGGGAAAGGCCATAGCCTATGAATTTGCCAAAGAAGGCGCCAATCTCATTATGAGCGGAAGGGATCAAGAAAGAGGTGATGCTTTGGTGGCTGAATTGCTGGATAAAGGGCACTCTGTAAAATTTTTATCGGGTGATGTCGGCGAAATCGAATACAACAAGCAATTGGTTGATCTGGCCATAACCAATTTTGGTAGTCTTGACGGAGTAGTCACAAATGCCGGAATGTTGGGGCTTTCTTCAGTGACATCATTAGAACCTGAAACTTGGGACAGGACTTTCCGCACCAATGTGGATGCTGTCTTCTTTTTGCTCAAATATGCCCTTCCTGAAATGATAAAAATGCCTACAGCATCAGTTGTGGTAAATGCCTCAATAGCCGCCTACAAATCCTTCCCCAATCATCCTGCCTATTGTGCCTCTAAGGCTGCTCTTGTAGCTTTGGCAAAACAGATGGCCGTGGACTATGGCCCATCAGTCCGTAT
>NZ_JBGTCA010000148.1:0-1751 GCF_041749095.1 Aquiflexum sp.
ATGTGGATTTTGGGAATTTGAATTACAGCTACAGTGAGGCTGAAAAATTTAATGGTAATCAGAATTTTTGGGAGTATTATTTTGAGCAAACTCCAATGAATCCAAATGGAAAAGCTGTCTACAATTCCAAATTTGAAAATTTCCCGTTGAAAATCTGGGAAAGGTCATTTTTTCGGCAATTGAATCAAACCTACATTTCAAATCTTACAATTAGACAGGAGATCAAGGAACTTGTAGAATCCATTAAAACTACCTTTAGAAACAAAACTGTACTCGGCATCCATATCCGAAAAACAGACCATTTTCATGAAGTAGAACCCGCCAAAGATGCCAAGTATCTGAAATTGGTGGATCAACAAATCAATTCTTTTGATAGACTTTTTCTGGCCACTGACGATATTCAGGTCCTGCAGCTTTTTGTAAAAAAATATGGGGATAAACTATTTTACCATCCTTTTGTCAGATCCTCTGGGGAAACTCCCATTCATGGCAATCATGATAATTCCAATGGATATGAACTGGGTAAAGAAGCTTTGTTGGATTGTTATTCATTGTCCTTCTGTACCAAAGCGATTCTTTCACCATCCAACCTTTCCTACTGCGCCCTGATCTTAAATCCTGAATTGCCTTATCAGATTGCAGAAAGCAGTTCGGCAAAGCGGTACAGGTTGAAAACTTTGGGAGCTTATTATCTTAATAAATGGGGCATCAGAAAGTGGTAAGCCGATGATTGAAATAAAGCCTTCTACAGCTTTTGATGTTGAATGTAAACAATGTCAATCAGCCCAAACTGCTGTCCACTCGTTGTTTTTTCAGGGGATGCATACTTTAGCGGACGCCTCCTGTCAAAGTTGTGGTTTTGAATTTTACCAGACTCTTCCCATAGGCCATGACCTGTTGTTTCCGATGCAAATCGCCAAGGATGGAAAATACCGTTTTCATGACCCTAGGGCAAATGGCTGGCTCGCTGACTCTTTGGTCCAATCCATCAAGCAACCGGTATCAAAGAGTTTTCAAATTGAAAAGAAAGTCAATAAATCTTTTGACCAGGTGATCATTGTCAATTGTTTGGATACCTGTTTTGGTCATGTTTTTGGAAAAATATGGAATACCTATACACTGTTAGCAAACAAAAAAGATTGGGGCATCATTGCCATCATCCCCGAAAGATGTCAATGGTTATTGCCTAAGGAATTAGCAGAGGTTTGGTCAATTTCAATTGATTTAAAAGATTGTGATCAAACTATTGGTGGCTTGGATGAATTTATCAAAACTCAGTTGAGCAGGTTTGAAAAAATTTCCCTCAGCCATACATACACACATTTGGACCATACCAAATATATTGATTTTGAAAAGGTCTTAAAAAGGCCCCGTTTTGATTTAAAGGAGTTCTTAATCTTGGAACCGCAATTCACTTTTATCCTAAGAGAAGACAGGTTTTGGTTAAATAGCCATGTGCTGTATTACTTCTTTCTGGCTTCCAGAAAATTTAAAATGGAGCGTTTATTTAAGCCCTTGTTTATTTGGAGACAAATGCATTTGGTCAACAAAACGGGGAGAAAGATCCTAAAAAGTTTGCCTCATGCCCATTTGAAAAGTAGCGGACTGGGAAATTCAGGAAAGCTTTTCAGCCAAATTGATGATCATAGAACAGACCGAATTTTGCCCGAGACGGAAATGGAATGGAATGAAATCTATTCAAGAAGCCATATCGTCATAGGGGTGCATGGTTCGAATATGTTGATTCCGAC
>NZ_JBGTCA010000149.1:0-1778 GCF_041749095.1 Aquiflexum sp.
AGCGATTCCATGATCGGGGTGGATCCCCTCGGTTGGTATCTTTTGGACAAAAAATAAGAAGTATCGGGGTTAGGAGAAATGATTTATGGCTGTTCTGTCAATACCAAATGTTTAATCAGGTAAATGGTTGAAAGTCAGAAGTAGTTCACAAATCCGGGTTTTGTAATGGTCCTGCTGAATTTTGATTGCGGATATACTTATTATTGTTTAACACTATTACTTAAAAACTATACCTGGCACTCAAAATCAGGATTCTTGTTTCTCTTTTGGCATAAAAATCCTGAGAAAAACTATTGGTCAAACTGTTTCCTGCCCATCTTCTGGTGTCAAAAACATCCCTTATACTAAGGGCGATATTTCCTTTATTGTTTAAAAAGGATTTTTGAATATTGGCATCCACAGAATATTGGGAAAGATCCCTGCCCTGTGCCTCTATTTCCGCTGATTCATAATTGCCGACAAGCTGAAAGTTGAAATCCAATGGCAGCTTAAAGTCACTGGTAATTTTGGTATTCCAGGCAAAGCCACTGTTTACAAATTCCTCCCCGATATTGGATCCGTCTACCCGAATTCGGAACATGGTCAAGCCTCCACTCATCGTCCACCATGGGGCGATTTCACTGAGCCCGATAAATTCAGCTCCGTAAGACTCGGCAGTGTTCAGGTTATCAGGCTGCGAATAAGAAATGCCATCCTCAATTGTGGTGATAAAATCCAATTGGCCGGAAACATGACGGTAAAACAGGTTGGTGGTAAAGCTTGAATTATCGGTATTTGCCAAATGTCCAAATTCCAAAGAATGAATCATTTCAGGTTGAAGATTGGGATTTCCTCTTCTTACGTTCAACGAATCTGTTATATCCGGGAATGGGTTAAGTCTCCATGCTGTGGGACGGTCTATTCTTCTGCTATAGGTCAGTTTAAGACCATGTACCTCGTTGAATTTATAAAGGGACTGAAAACTTGGGAAAAAGTTAAAGTATTCCTGTTTTTTGGATTCATCTGTATTGGCAAGGTAGGTATCCACAAAGGTATACTCACCTCTAAGACCTATTGTATAGTCAAATTTGGATGATGATCTGGCATAGATAAAATAACCCGCATGAATTTGATCTTTATAAATAAACCGGTTGCTTATCGCCGGATCCTCCACAAAATCCTGGGCCGTTTCCTGGAATCTTGAATAAATATAGTCGTTATCAAATTTCCTGATATTGGATTTCAATCCTGTTTCAATTTTCGATTTTTCATTTATGGGGTGGATATAATCTGCCTGGAAAACATTGATAAACCTTTTTTCATCCGTAAAGGCCTGCTCCCTTCCGTTAAGATTCTCCGGAATGGGGTTGAGCGTATTTCTGAAAATATCAATATTTTGAATTTTATATTGGTTACGATAAGAGTTGCTTGCCGTAAACCTAAAAGATTGATCCGGATTGTCGAATGTCCTTTCGTAAATGATGGCATTGTCGAGACCGTCATCTGCCTCGGATTCATCATTTCTCCTCACGTAATCCAAAATCAAATCCCTACTGGTCTTATCCTTTAATTCTGAAAACAAGGTATTGATCTGATAATCATCACTTGTACTAAAGACACCTTCATAGCTGATGATGTTTTTGCCAAAATAATATTCCCCTCCATAATTGAAGGTGTGGCCTAGATTCTCACTTTCTGTGTCGGTTTCTTGTTCAAGTATTTCATTATCCTCAAAAATATCTCTTGTCATCCTTCTTTCACCAACATCCCTCCATCTTCTTAAATTGTACCCACCGTAA
>NZ_JBGTCA010000150.1:0-8330 GCF_041749095.1 Aquiflexum sp.
CGGACCTATATCCATTTATATTGCGAAGCATATATCAACGTATTTCAATTTATATCATTAAAATTACTTCAATTCAAATAAAGCTTCAATCTCCACTGGGATATTATCGGGTAATGACCCAAAGCCTACTGCACTTCTGACTCCGATTCCGTTTTCCGGTCCCCAGACAGCAGCGAAAAGTTCACTGCATCCATTGATTACGTAAGGATGTTTTTCAAAGTCTGATGTGCAATTTACCATGCCCAGTACTTTGATCACTCTTTTTACATTGTTGAGACTACCTATATTTGCCCGTATGGTGGACAGCATGGCCAAGCCTACTTGTCTTGCTGCAAGTTTTCCTGCTTCAATATCCAGGTCTTCACCTATTCTTCCAATTATTAGAGTTCCATCCTTCTGAACTGTCCCATGTCCTGAGAGGTACAAGTATTTGCCATCTACCAAACACGGTTTATAAACGCCAAGTGGCTTTGGAGGTGGGGAAAGTTCAAGACCGAGATTTGAAAAGTTTTCTTCTGCTGTTTTCATGGATAAGATTTTAGAAGGTAGATTTTAGATTTTAGATTTGGGTTTGAATGGTAAAGGTCTTGGGTAATCATATAAAGGCATCTAATATCATTACCCCGCCTAGTCCGACTACGGCCACAATGGTCTCCATAAGCGACCAGGATTTGATGGTGTCCTTGACGCTGACGTTGAAGTATTCTTTATAAAGCCAGAAACCTGCATCATTGAAATGGGAAAACATCAGGCTTCCGGCGCCAATGGCCAAAACCAACAAGTTAGGATCGACTGAACCGCCGGAAACCAAAGGGGCAATAATCCCTGCAGTGGTCAGGCCCGCAACAGTGGCCGAACCCACACAAACCCTGATGATGGCTGTAATCGTCCAAGCCAAAATCAATGGGTGGACATCCCAACCTTGAAGCGAATCTGCAATAGTCTGACTAACCCCTGAATCCATCAATACCTGCTTCAGCGCACCTGCCCCTGCAATAATCAGCAATATCATGGCAATATCTTTGGAAGCTACCACATATATGTCCATTAGCGTAGGAATTGAAAAATTCATCCTGACTCCTATGGTAAAAGTGGCTATCAATAAAGAAATCAACATGACCATTCCCGGGTCTCCAACGAATTTGATATAGGGGAAAAGCCAATGCTCATTTGACATGTTCAATGTAATAATCGTGGTTCCGATCAACAGGAAAACCGGAAATAAGGCGGAGAAAAAGCTGTTGAAAGTCCCGGGAAGTTCTTCTTCAGGTTTGGTTTTGGCCTGAAAGGTCTCCAATGGTTTGGCATCAATATTCTTGAGGAATCTGGCAAATACAGGCCCGGCAATAATAATAGTCGGAATAACAATGATCAGACCATAGGCCAAGGTCAAACCCATATTGGCACCAAACTGTGCAACCAAAGCAGCCGGTGAAGGATGTGGCGGTAAAAACCCATGGGTCACCGAAAGCGCCGCCAATAATGGAATCCCTACATAAACCGCAGGCAGCTTGTACTGATAGGAAACAGTGAAAACAAGAGGGACCAACAAGACAAAGCCAACATTATAAAACAACGGAATGCCTACCACCAAACCCGTCACCATCATTGCCCAGGTTACATTTTTTACCCCGAATATGGACATCAACGTATCTGAAATCCTTTGTGCGGCCCCACTTTCTGCAACCAGCTTGCCCAGCATAGCACCCATTACGATGACAATCACCAAATCACCGAGGATTCCGCCAATGCCTTTTTGGACAGAAACTGCAATCAGTTCGGGAGGAATCCCCAAAAGAAAACCGGCAAGAATGGAGGAAATCAAAAACGCCAAAAAAGGATTGAACTTGAGCCAGGTGATCAATAGAATGAGCACCAAGATGCTAATGAAAACAAATACAAATGACATAGGTTGGGTCTAGGTTAACGAACCAAGTTAAAAAATTTATTGGGATTGACTTATCGAAGTCCCCCCAATATTTTTTGGGCGGTCAAACTTCAGTTTATATTTTATGGAAGTAAGGAATTATCCCTGTAGCGGGCAATGCTAGATAGATCATTGTGGATAATCACAAAGGGAATTTTTTTTGAACCACAAA
Source organism: Aquiflexum sp. (assembly GCF_041749095.1). Taxonomy (GTDB): domain Bacteria; phylum Bacteroidota; class Bacteroidia; order Cytophagales; family Cyclobacteriaceae; genus Aquiflexum. The sequence continues at coordinate 2,100 of NZ_JBGTCA010000150.1, forward strand.
AGTGACAAAAGGATACAAATGTTACTGATATCAACTTTTGATGATATAGTCTTTTGTTCCCTTTTGTCACTTTTGTGGTTCCATCATTTTTTTGTTAAGACAATAAAGCCAGCCAATTCGCAATGACGTAATCGAAGCAGCCGTCATGTTGGGGACTACCAATGACATAAATCGGAGCACCCTTCATGCTGATCCCCCCGATAGCTATGGGGGCTATCGGGAGAAGCATCTCAAGAGGATCCGGAAATGTTTAATATAAACATAAATAGGACCTCTGGAGATTCTTCGTGCCTACCATTGACAGATTATTGATAAGTGCAATTATTTACTGGTTTTACATTAATTTCGTTTAAATTAATCATATATAAGCCAAACTAATGTCATTATATTTTCTGAACATTTCCAAAATGTTAATTACTCAGGATGACGGCTGCCTAGCGGGTAACTTGATGTCATTCCTTTTCTGAACATTTTAATAATGTTGGGGACACGGAATGACGTATCTTCCGTTTTCTGTCTCCCGTCTTCTGTCTTCAACAAAGTCATCAACTATCAAATAGCAGTTAAACACCCTACTTCTTTATAAATCTCAAAAGATGTCTTTTCCTACTATCACTGACCTCCAGTAAATAAAGACCTGGATTTAACCTCTCAAAGATCTGCTCTATTTGATCTTCTGCAAAACTGCCGGAATAATGGACATGACCCATGATATCAAAAATCTTCAGTCCGATAAGGCTCCTGTCTAAATCCTGTGGTATAGAAATCCGGATTGGTCCGGAGGTATAAGGGTTGGGCCAAAGCCGGAATTTGGTTTCCAGATCGGAGCTTTTGATACCTTCCAACCGGAAAACTTTGCTATAACTGCTGTCTCCATTATGATCAACCTGTTTTATCCGGTAAAAAACATTGGCGGTAGTAAGTTTTTCCCTGTATGTAAAATTATAATGCTGTACAGCTTCACTGTTGCCCAACGAAGGTACCTCACCAATCAAATGGTAATTCTCCAAACCATCCAAAGACCTGTAAATCAAAAACCTTTCATTATCGGATTCTTTGGCTGTAGACCATGAAATATGGATTTCTCCATCCTTCCATTGGGCACGGGAATCAAGCCATGTTACAGGAAGAATAGAAAGTTCACGATAACTTCCCACTGTAAAAGTAACGCCATTCAGATCTCCATACTGCAAATCCCTCCTGGCCCATAAGGTATCAGCGTCCAAACCGGGCAAGTGGATGCCCGGTGCGGCGAGACCATTGCTGACGATTCTGAGATCATCCACATCATCGACAATCAGATTTTCCGCAGATATCCTCATTTCTATATCATCTGTACCTGACGATAGACCTGCAAATTCGAAGTAACTGTTTAATTGATATAAAATCGGTGTTCCATCAGAATCATCAAACATCGGATCCCAATTAGTCCCTGGAATTTCCATAAATCTTACCGAAAGATCCCCACCTGGAGAATTGCCCAATAGCCGGATTTTTCTTACACCTCCATTGTAGGCATCCACGAAGGGGAATGTTGCATTTGAAGCGTTTAAGCTGGAAGGTATTTGATTATAGTGCAATTGATGGAGATTCAGCCACTTTCCTCCCGAAAAATTCAGACTCCCTCCTCCATTTGTATTGATATGTAAGTCAAAGCCACTGAAATCTACCTGACCTCGTTTCATGATAAAATTGGATTTGGTACGCAGGTCAGAGGAAAGGACCACCCTGCCTGAAGGTTTGTCCACGGCAATTTGCTGTAGGTCCATCTGCCAATTGACAACCTGTTGGATTCCGGTGCCCTCAAACCTTAAATAGGTAGGTGCCTCCACAATATTTCCTCCTGTCAACCTGACAAAATCCCCTCTTAAAAAAACCGAATCCGGCAGGAGTTTATTGGAGAGATTTTCAAAGAGTAGGTTGTTATAGGTTTTTGGTTTTCCTGAACTTGCCATTGAAGTCCTGACCAATCGCTGATTACCGGAATTAGACCTGTAATAGACATTTCCTTCAAAAAGGAAATTGGCAGCATCCATAACCGGTTCATTCCCCAAAAGGACAAAATTGGCTCCGGGTTTTAGATGGAAAAGGTTGGCTGGGATTGTTCCTGTTCTAAAAATTATAGGATCTAAGGGCGATGAACATTGTGAAATAAGTGTGGCTCCTGGTTCAATTATAAAGTCCCCGTACGGACCTGAACCATTGAAAATTGCTTCCACATTGAATGAGAATGTTGAACATATCGATGGAACGTTGGTGTTCAAAGTTTGAACTACAGTCCCTGATTGAATTATAAATCTAGTTGCTTTAAATGGTGAGTTCACTGTTAAAACTGCACCCGGTTCCGGATCAAAAATTACTGTAAACTTACTTCTTGTATTTTGTGCACTCCATGATGACCTATCAACAACATTCCTCGAATTTCCTTTGAAAATTATTTGGCCTGTAACCGGATAAATCCAATCAGTTACAGTTATTGCTGTACTGCTTCCAATCAACTGGTAGTCAGATCCGAATCTTTCCATTAACCGAAGAGAACCGAAAACCTCTAAAGCATGATTCTGCAAATTAAGTTTACTACCTGTTGATCCTTGTGCATTCAAGTAAACCGTTTTGGCGGACTCATTACCTGTCAATCTGATTTCATTTTGGTAATCAATAAAAATATTATTCCCCATCCCTGGCTTCACACCAGTCGCCACCCAATTAACCCCATCCCAAACTTCCCAAACTGAAACATTATCAAAATCCCCTGAACCAATTGTCCTGAAATCCCCTACTTCCAATGCAATCTGAGCATCAACCTGCTGACTTATGAAAATCACTAAAACAAAAAATACAATATAATTCCCATAAATTCGTACCGAATTTGTGCAAATGCTGGAATATTTGTCTTTGAAAAAATCCATATTTGAAAAAGTTTAGAACCCTACATGAATTTAATTTTATGACTGCTTATTTAAAAAAGTTACTGCTCATTTATCCGTTTATTTATTCGGTTATTTTTTTCAGCCATGCTCAGGATTTCCAGATCAGCCTTTTGACCTGTGATCCGGGTGATGAACTGTACTCCGCTTTTGGACATAGTGCCATCCGGGTATTTGATAGAACCAGTGGCGAAGACTATGTTTTCAACTATGGGACATTTGATTTTAATGTGCCATTCTTTTATGTCAAATTCACCCAAAGGACCCTGGATTATATGCTGAGCCTGACAAATTATGACCGGTTTTTAATAGAATACCATTATAATCAGCGGGGAGTAAGGGAACAGATTCTTGACTTAAGCCCCGAACAGACAGACAAGATGATCGAATTTCTCAAATTCAATTATCTTCCCCCAAACCGTTTTTACCGCTATGATTTCTTTTATGATAATTGTGCTACCCGTATAAGGGATGCCATGGAGGAAATCTTGGGAAATCAACTGGACTGGAATGAGGATCCGCTTGCTGAACAAAAAACTTTCCGAAATATGATCGATGAATATGTCTATCGACTGGCATGGGCCGATTTTGGGATTGACCTTGCATTGGGTTCGGTAATAGATGTCACAGCCGAAGAAATAGAAAAACAGTTTTTGCCGGATTATATGGAGGCAGCATTTGGAAGGGCTATGATCGTAGGGGATGGACCAACAAGGCCTCTTGTCAAGGAAAATAATGTGATTATGGAGTTCCCGGAACGGTCTTCAGAATTGGATTTATTTAACCCCTATGTCCTTTGGTGGCTATTTGCTATCATTACTATGGTGCTCACTTATATCGGCTTCAAAAGAAAAAAAATGTTCAAAGGCTTTGACATTGTTTTCTTTTTTGTGCTTGGTCTATTGGGTCTGTTGATTGTTCTACTTTGGTTTTTCACTTTCCATTCCCAGACCAAATACAATTGGAATATACTTTGGGCATTTCCGGGACATTTGGTTTTGGCTGTCGCTCTCATGAAAAATGAAACCGTTACTTGGGTAAAAAAATACTTATTATTTGCCATGATTATGGCCAATATTACTTTGGTATTCTGGATTTTCGGTTGGCAGTCATTCCACCCCAGTATTATTCCTTTACTGTTGGTGATTCTCCTTCGAACAAATTTTCTCTATTATAACATTGGAAAATCCAAAGCAAGAATATAAACTTTGGTTTCTCTAAACTATTTACCGGGGGGACAATGTTATATCTTTTTTGATCAGACATAAAAAATGGACTTCAAATTAGTATCAGAATATAAACCCACCGGAGATCAGCCAAATGCCATCAGGGAGTTGGTGGAAGGTGTAAATAATGGAGAACCTGCCCAGGTCCTTTTAGGGGTGACCGGCTCGGGGAAGACCTTCACTGTGGCCAACGTGATACAGCAGGTTCAAAAACCGACCTTGGTACTAAGTCATAACAAAACCTTGGCAGCACAACTATATGGGGAATTCAAACAGTTTTTTCCGGAAAATGCCGTGGAGTATTTTATTTCCTACTATGATTATTACCAACCGGAAGCATTTATTCCTACCAGCGGAACCTATATAGAAAAAGACCTTTCGATCAATGAAGAAATCGAAAAACTGAGACTCAGTGCAACTTCGGCCCTTTTGTCCGGAAGAAGGGATGTGATCGTGGTCGCATCGGTTTCCTGCATCTATGGTATTGGAAATCCGGAAGAATTTGGAAAAAATGTCATCCGGCTTCAGGAAGGGGATCGTATCCCCAGAAACCAATTGCTCTTCAAATTGGTCGATATCCTTTATAGCCGAACCAACAATGAAATGACACATGGTACATTTCGGGTAAAAGGTGATACCGTTGATATTTTTGTGGCCTATGCAGATTTTGCCTTCAGGATTTTCTTTTGGGGGGATGAAATCGAAGCCATGCAAAGAATAGATCCTGCGACCGGAAAGAAATTGTCCGATGAAAAAATCATCTCGATTTTCCCTGCAAACCTTTTTGTAACCGGAAGGGATGTCATCGATACCGCCATTCACGAAATACAGGATGACCTGATGGGACAAGTGTCATTCTTTGAAAAAGACATGAAACTCATTGAAGCCAAAAGGTTGAGGGAAAGAACAGAATTTGACCTTGAGATGATCAGGGAATTGGGCTATTGTTCGGGTGTGGAGAATTATTCCAGGTATTTTGACAGGAGAAAGCCCGGAACCAGACCATTCTGCCTGATTGATTATTTTCCGGATGATTTTCTTTTGGTCGTGGATGAAAGCCACGTCACATTGCCTCAGGTACGGGGAATGTGGGGGGGTGACCGATCCCGAAAAATCAATTTGGTGGATTACGGATTTCGATTGCCATCTGCCCTTGATAACAGACCGCTGAATTTTGATGAATTTGAAAGCCTGATCAATCAGGCCATTTATGTCAGTGCTACGCCGGCAGATTTTGAACTGGCAAAAACTGAAGGAGTCGTGGTAGAGCAAATTATCAGACCGACAGGACTTTTGGATCCGATCATTGATGTCAGACCCAGTGCCAATCAGATTGATGATCTTTTGGAAGAAATCGATGAAAGGGTAAAATCCGGAGACAGGGTATTGGTAACTACGCTAACCAAAAGAATGGCTGAGGAATTACAGAAGTATCTGGAAAAAACAGGGGTTAAAAGCCGCTATATTCATTCCGAAGTAAAACCTTTGGACAGGGTTGAAATCTTGCGTGAACTTCGTTTGGGAATATTTGATGTCCTAGTCGGGGTCAATCTGTTGCGGGAAGGGTTGGATTTACCGGAGGTCTCTCTCGTTGCCATATTAGATGCTGACAAAGAGGGATTTCTTAGAAATGAGCGGAGTTTGGTACAGACCATCGGACGGGCGGCAAGAAATGAAAACGGAATGGTTATCATGTACGCAGATAGGGAAACAGCGTCCATGCGGATGGCCATTGATGAAACCAATAGACGCCGAAGTCTGCAAATTGCCTACAATGAGGAACACGGGATTACCCCAACCACCATTATCAGATCCAAGGATAAGATCATGGGACAGACCAAAGTAGCTGACAGTAAGAAAAATGCCAAAACCTACGAGGACACGGTCAATGCTGAAACATTGGTAGCTGCTGATCCCCTGGTCCAATACCTAAGTAAAGAAAAATTGGAAAAACTGATCATCCAGACCCAAAAGATGATGGAAAAAGCGGCCAAAGAACTTAACTTCATGGAAGCTGCAAGGCTAAGGGATGAATGGCAGGGATTGAAAAACAGATTGGAGCAGATGAAGAGAGGGGT
>NZ_JBGTCA010000151.1:0-9856 GCF_041749095.1 Aquiflexum sp.
CCGAAAAGCTGGAAAAATATAAAACCCAAACTCAGAAGCTGGCCATTCTTAGGGCCATGACCATCGGAAAATTGGTGGAAGAGTGTGTCATCGCTTTTTGCCAAAAGGAGGAGCAAATGCTAACTGGGGATTTTGATCAGGCTCTGACGGACATTATTCCTTCTGCAACAGCACTGGCCAAAATATCTGAGCTATCTGTGCAAAAGATTTATCGCTCAAAACCGGTATTGGAAAAAGAGGCAGCGGGATTTCAGGTATTGGAGGGTTTGCTGGAGGTTTTTTCCATGGCCCTGAATCATAAGTTTTACCAGACAGAACTTTATTCAGGCAAAGACAAAAGTATCCTGAGATTATTGCCCGAGGATTTCCCAATGGAAGGTTGGGGTGAAAAAGTCAACGCATATCCCATGCTGCGGGCCTTGATAGACTTTGTATCAGGGATGACAGATAAATATGCATTGGCGCTTTATAGAAAGGTAAAGGGGATTGCTTTGCCGGGGGCTTGATATTAATGTGAGTAAGCAATAGATATTAGAAAATCATTTTTTTAGTTTTTGAAAATAAACTTGATCCATCAATTTGGTCAACTGATCAATTTTCATTTCCAATTTTGAAATCTTACTTTCTAACTCATTATTGTTATCACTAACCATTGCATCAACAAATATTGAGTTTACAAGGGATAAACCAAAAATCCCGCCAAAAAATAATATTACAATAAAGTATAATCTAATGAAAAATACATAAGATCCTCCATAGGATTCAGAAATTACATCCGGAATTTCATACCATCCCTCGACTGTAAAAATCTTAAATATTGAGTAAAATGAAATTAAAGGATTTCCAAAATATTCAGGTGCTGCATTTTTGAAAATAAAACAAGAAACAACTGAAACAGTGAAATTCAGAATAAAGAATGCTATTATAATAAGTAAAGATGCTTTCGAAGCACTTCCGAGACCGTTAATAATATGATCAATATTAGGAATGAATTTAACAAATCTGAAAAATTTAAATGCTCTAAGAATTCTAAATGCTAGTAGATAATCTACTTCGAAAAAATCAAGGCCAAAAGGCCAAACTACCAAGGATGGTGTTGCAAAAATGACAAGGATAAAATCAAACCTATTCCAGTTGGAATCAAAATATTTTTTAAAGCCCCATTCTTTTATCTTGTAAATAACTTCCAATAAAAATACACTAGTGATTGTATTGTCTATAAAAAAAATCCATGGATAACTTTCTATAACTCTATCAAAACCAGAGAGAAAAATAATTATCGAATTAATAATTATCAATGAAAGAATAAATCTCTCATTCAAAAGAATATTCAGTTTCATAAATTAGTTTATTTGCAAATAGCCTTTAAAACTATCTCTTCTTGTATCAGAACATCCCTCATTAAAAGATTGTGCGGAAACTTTTTATGTTTTGAAATTTTAAATCCATCAAGTATTTTTTGAAGGGATGAGGCTTTAATAAGAGATAAATTCAACTCATACTCAAGTCCACATTCTCTGATAAATTCATCTGAAAATTCAGGACATACCAATAAAGATTTTATTACCCGATAATCATTTAATTTAGCTCTAGTTGCATAAGATTTAAGTTGCCGACTAACGGAACTGAATTTATTGAAACCACTTTCTTTTATTGTTTTGCATTCCACTAAGATGACTTCTTTGTGTCCCATATTAAGGATAATATCAGTCTTATCTTTATTTGTATTAAGGTGGTTTTTTAATTCATCATCTACATAAAAACCCAATTTCTCAAAAATATTTTTTGTAAGCTCTTCAAACTTCAAACCTAAATCGGCTTCTTTTATTTCAATACCATTTTCTTTTAGTTTGTTCAAATTTCTAAATGCGATGTTTTCATAATTTTCTAGATATAGATTTTCCGAATCTTTGTAATGTTCAAGAATGTTAAGAAAAATATCACCTCTACTTTTTATTCCCCGGATTTTACAAAACTCCAGCAATTCTTCTTGGCCTAGCAATTCTAAAATATCTCTTGGCTTTATATTATAGTCTAAAAGGAAAAAGCTTTTCAAGACTTTCTCTTCCTGAAATTCTAATTCTTTGCGAACATGATTGTTGAAAAATGGTAATGATTCATTTAATTCTACCAAAAGCTTTTCATATCCATCAATGGAAATCCCAACTTTTTCATCTTTTTCAACTTGTTCAAAATATTCAATTAAACTTGATATTTTATCTTCCAACACCGAACCCTTTAAGGAAACTGGAATTTTCAAGTTGCTATCACACATTTCTGTCACAAATTTCTTTTTTTCTGAAAGGGTAGTACCTTCTTTATATATGTCTTCCATTAATACTCCATAAAAAGAAGTCCCTTCATTAATAATGGTTTTTATCTTTTCATTTAGGGGAATTTTAGAATTAATGCCGTGTTTCCTGCAAATTAAATTTATTTGAGGCTCTCTCAAATTCCTAAGCACTCTTCTATAGAATTTGTCTGATAATTCCTTCCCCCTTACTTTTCTTAATAGCCTCACAACTTCATCGGCCACATAAATGGTGTTAGTTTTACGGGCATAAAAAATTATTCCGAGTGTTTTCAAGTCATTTATTACCTGATCTATTTCCAGTTTTTTTACAGGAATAATTAAATAATTGATAAGTTTTAATTCTTCCTGTGATAAGCCCAATTGTTGCCTTAAAGTCGCTAATATTGATTGTTCATCAGAAGTGATTTTTTTCTCTTGGTTATTTTTTTCATCATTAGTGTAAGCAGTTTCTAAACATGACTTGTAAATTTTATAATCTCTTCTTCTTAAATCATCAATATCAGATTTATCGTTTTCCAAATCTTGTTTAAATTTTTTCAATCTTTTATCAAGATTGGTCAATTCAATTTCATATAATCTCGCAAACCAATCTTGTTTTAAAATTGCATTACCTTCCTTAGATATAATATCAATTAAAATATCAAGTTGTGATGTTGAGTTTAAAAATTCTGCTTTGGTTATCTTCATAAACTCATCTTCAATCAATGAGAATACTTTTGAAATATTTAAGCTATCAACAGATTTTAATTCTTTGCTTGTTTCTGATAATATTTTTTCAATCTCTTTGTAATTTTTTGGTTTTTCGGCCAGTAAATTATCAATGATTTTTAGGAAAGAATTTTTTTCGAATGAATTAAGGTTATCGAGGATTTTATCTAGTTTCATTTAATGATGATTTTAAAAGTCAAAACAAAAATTGTATTCCCAAGATAATTAATCCTTTTAAAAAATCATATTTTGAAGAAAAATTGAAGATTATTCTTGTTCAAGGTAATTGAGCACCACTCTTTACATTATATATTGATATCCTTCATTTGACTGAAAATTTATCCCTCAATTGAAAAGTCTTACCCAGCTCATTCTAAATGACTAACCTCAGGTTTCTCCACCCCAAAAATCGCTCATCCCTGCCTGCCTTAGGCAGGGGTCATCCGACCATTTCAAAAATCCCTAACATCGACTCAAACCCTATCTAAACCCCAAACTGCCTCAAGTGATGGTCCAAATGCCTCCAGACAAAAACCCCCCAATATTGATGGTTCAAGGGGCCAAATACGGGGTGGGAACCTGCCATTTGGGTTTCACGATTTGTGAATTTTGCTACGATATGGATAAATTTTGATTTTTCTTCTTCAAATACCTTTTCATCCACCTTGCCTTTCATGTCAAATCGTTTTGGGCCACGGGCCAATTTGGGGAATTCCTTGCGGAGGTGAAAAAACCAAAATTTAAAGACCCTTTGCCTCAAAGTGGGACCTGCCGTTGCCATAGGAGCTTTGAGAATGGATTGATGTGCCATATTGCAATGGCTGAGCATTTCGGAGACTGTCATTTTTCCCCAATGCGGAGTAGTCTGGGGATTTAACCTTTTTGCCCTTTCAATGACCTCTTCTACAGCAATAGGATTAAGGATAGTTTTGTTCATGTCCGGAAATTATTAAGATAAACATAAATAATAAATTCAAACCTCTAGCTGATACGAATCAATTTCATGATTATCTATCCCTAATACTCCAAATTATCTTAACTTTGCGCCTGCCTTTTTTGCTAAGGTGTTTTGCAAGTAAATGGTCATTATATTGTCCAAGAAGGTGAATGGTCTGACTAAAGTGAAAAGTGGGTTGTCGGCACATCTTTAATTAATAATAATACAAAGGAATACCGTGAAAAAATACCAGGAGTACAAACAAGTAGATTATCCAAGAATAGGAGAGGACATCCTGCAATACTGGAAAAAAAACGATATTTTCACTAAATCCGTCACCAACAGGGAAGGTGCGGAGACATTTACTTTTTTTGAAGGCCCACCTTCTGCCAATGGTACTCCTGGCATACACCATGTACTTGGTAGGGCCATGAAGGACATTTTTTGCAGATACAAAACATTGAAAGGCTTTCAGGTCAAAAGAAAAGGTGGTTGGGATACTCATGGGCTTCCTGTGGAATTGCAGGTTGAAAAAGAACTTGGGATCACCAAAGAGGATATCGGCAAGAGTATCTCTGTAGAAGAATACAACCAAAAATGCCGTGAGACGGTCATGCGCTTCAAAAATGAATGGGATGTCCTGACCGAAAAAATCGGTTATTGGGTGGATTTGGATGACCCTTATATCACATTTGAATCTGACTACATCGAAAGCCTATGGAGTTTGCTGAGGAAGCTTTATGACAAAAATTTGCTCTACAAAGGCTACACCATTCAGCCATTTTCCCCTGCTGCGGGTACCGGTCTCAGTTCACACGAACTCAATCAGCCGGGTTGCTACAGGGATATCAAAGACACATCTGTCACTGCACAGTTCAAGCTAAAGGGAGAAGACAATACTTTCATTTTAGCATGGACCACTACACCCTGGACTTTGCCTTCCAATTCCGCTTTGGCTATCGGTGAAAACCTGGATTATGTGAAAGTGAAAACTTTCAATCCATATACTTTTGAGCCGATGACCGCTATTTTGGCGAAGGCAAGAATGGGTGCGATGTTCAATCCCAAGGCCAAAGAAATCCCCTTGGCTGACTACCAAGCCGGGGATAAACTTATTCCTTATGAGGTGGTCGCTGAATTCAAAGGAAAGAATATGTTGGGTTGGGAATATGAGCAATTGTTTCCGATTGCGGGCATTGCATTGCCCCATCCTGCATTTACGGTGGTTTCGGGAGATTATGTGACCACAGAGGATGGAACCGGAATTGTCCATCTGGCCAAGGCATTTGGCGCGGATGACTTTCGGACATTGGTACAGAACAATGTTCCGGGAGTATTTGTCAAAGATGAACTGGGCAATGATGTCCCTGTTGTGGACAGGCAAGGCAAATTCCTTCCTGTGGTGGGTGAATACCTTGCTGCCAAAATGCAGGAGCATGGCATACTTGCCCATAAAACCTTTGCTGTGGATGATTTCTATGTAAAAAACTACACCAATGATGATGAGAATGCCGCAGATTTTAAAAATACGGACATCATCATTTCCATTATCCTCAAAAATGAAAACAGGGCCTTTAAGGTCGAAAAATACGAACACAGTTACCCGCATTGTTGGAGAACGGACAAGCCGATCTTATACTATCCACTGGAAAGCTGGTTTATCAAAACCACTGCTTATAAGGACAGGTTGGTTGAACTGAACAAAACCATCAACTGGAAGCCTGAAGCAACAGGAACAGGAAGATTTGGTAACTGGCTTGAAAACCTGGTGGATTGGAACCTTAGCCGATCAAGATTCTGGGGTACACCATTGCCCATCTGGAGAACGGAAGATGGCACAGAAGAATTGTGCATCGGATCTGTCACAGAACTGCAACATGAAATAGAAAAGTCAATAGCAAAAGGTTTTTTGGAGAAATCTCCCTGGGAAGGAAAAGAGATGGACCTGCACAGGCCGTATGTGGATGATGTGGTATTGGTTTCTGCCACAGGCCAAAAGATGTTCCGTGAGCCGGATCTGATAGATGTGTGGTTTGACTCCGGGGCCATGCCCTATGCCCAATGGCATTATCCTTTTGAAAATGAAGATATATTCAAAGCCAACTATCCTGCTGATTACATCGCAGAAGGTGTTGATCAGACCAGGGGATGGTTTTTTACCCTTCATGCGATAGCAGGGATGCTCTTTGATTCTGTGGCATTCAAAAATGTTATTGCCAATGGCCTTGTCCTGGATAAAAACGGAAATAAAATGTCCAAACGAATGGGCAATGCCGTGGATCCCTTCAAAACATTGAAAGAATATGGTCCTGATGCCCTGAGATGGTATATGCTCAGCAATGCCAATCCATGGGATAATCTTAAATTCAGCTTGGAAGGCGTAGCGGAAGTACAGAGGAGGTTTTTTGGAACCTTGCAGAACACCTATAACTTCTTTGCCCTGTATGCCAATCTTGATCATTTTGTCTATGACAAGTCAAAAGCTGTTCCCGTCAACGAGCGTGCTGAACTGGATCAATGGATCATTTCCAAATTGCAGACTTTGATCTCCGAGGTAGAATCTGCTATGGACAATTACGATGCTACCAAGGCCACCCGTGCAATCATGAATTTCACCGTGGACCAATTGTCCAATTGGTATGTTCGCTTGGCAAGGAAGAGGTTTTGGAGGGGTGATATGAATGAAGACAAGCAGGCTGCTTATGAGACTTTGTACGAATGTCTGTTGAGCTTGACACAGTTGATGTCTTCATTTGCGCCGTTCTATACGGATTGGCTGTATAAGAACCTGACTGCTTCTTCCAACAACAAGTTGGAGTCGGTACACCTGACAGATTGGGCAGGAGCTGATGCAGATCTGATCAACAAAGACCTGGAAGAAAGTATGGATCTGGCCCAAAGGATATCATCCTTGGTCCACTCATTGAGGAAAAACCCAAAAATCGGCATCAAAGTGCGTCAGCCTTTACAGCGGATATTGGTCCCTGTATTGAATGAGAAAACAAGAAGACAGATAGAGCACCTTGAAGAATTGATCAAATCAGAGGTGAATATCAAAGCTGTAGAATACATTGATGATGCTTCGGATGTGCTTGTAAAAAGTGTCAAGCCAAATCTTCCCGTTTTGGGGAAGAAACTGGGTCCGAAGATGCGATTTGTGGTAGCGGCCATCAATTCTTGGGGAAAAGCGGAAATAGCTGAAATCGAGAAGAACGGAAAAATATCGGTTCCTCTTGAGGATGGAGATATTGAACTGCTGTTGGAAGAGGTATTAATCAGCTCTCAGGATATCCCCGGTTGGTCTGTCGCCACTGATCAGGGGGTGACCGTCGCTTTGGATGTTACCTTGACGGATGGGTTGAAACAGGAAGGAATAGCCAGGGATTTGGTGAACAGAATACAGAATCTCCGAAAAGACATGGGGCTGGAAGTACAGGATAAAATCAGGATCAAAGTAGCCAAACACGATGAATTGGTCAATGCTGCGTTGTCAAATTTTGCTACTTATATCCAAACTGAAACCCAGGCCTTGTCATTGGAAGTCAATGGTTCATTGACGGACGGAACTACCTTGGACATGGATGATTTCGAGTTGATGGTAAAAATTGAAAAAGTTTAAATAATTAAATAATCACGCCACAGATAGATGGGATATTAAAAATTATCCTTATATCTGTGGCTTTGAATTGATATCGATGAAATATTTCAAATATTTTGGCATTGCCCTTTTGGTGATTATTATAGACCAGATTGTTAAAATGGTTGTCCATTATCAAATGGACTTTGGCACCCCCGGGCAGATCAAGGTGATAGGGGAATGGTTTAAGCTACACTATACCACCAATCCAGGAATGGCCTTTGGCATGCAGCTTGGTTCTGAATATGGGAAATTAATATTGACCACTTTTAGGTTGGTTGCCATGTTTGGAATCGGATATTACCTATACCATATTATTTCCAAAAAAATGCATACGGGGTATATTATCTGTATATCCATGATTTTGGGTGGGGCTATCGGAAATCTGATCGATAGTATTTTTTATGGTGTTTGGTTAGGAAATGCACCGTATAACGCACCTAGCCCATGGTTTCATGGCCAGGTGATTGATATGTTTTATATCGATATATGGGAAGGGTATATTCCGCAATGGGTGCCTTTATGGGGCGGAAGTTATACTGCACTTTGGCCGATTTTCAATATTGCTGATGCTTCTATTTTTGTTGGGGTAGCCATTATTCTGATATTTCAGAGCAGATTCTTCAATGAGGAGCTGACTAAAAAAACCAAAGAAGAGGAAGCAGAAGACGAAATACAACGTCAGTTTATTGAAGATGGGGAGAAGGAATAGTTTCTTTTAAAAAATAAACCCAAACCCAAATTCCAGCCTGTTCCCTTCTTCAAAAGCAAAGTCCCCTGTTGCAAGATTTTTGCGGAACTGATAATTGGTTTTCAATACGATATTCTCTTTTGTATTGAAGTTGAGACCCAAGGTCCAAATCCTCAGGTTATTTTGCACCAGAGAAAAAGGAAAAGGGGTACCCGTTGGACCTGTCTGAGGTATGAGACGGTCATCAAACCTCAGGTGGGTATTCAATCTTTCATACCTTACAAAAACCGGCAACTTAAATTCACCTGTATTGTATAGAAATCCCTCGGAAGCAGTTTTCCTTTTCTTGAAATATGGAAGCAAATCATGCCCCAGCTCAAAAAGGTAACCCATGGTGCGGTCACCCATGATTTGCCTGATCCCGTTCTCCATACCCGTCAGCGCTGCAATTTCCCGGGTTTGCTGTAGTGCACCATAAGTACCCACAGTCACAAACCGCCAATTGTCTCTTTCATATTTGGCAAATCCGGTTCCAATCCGAACAGGCGCCTTAACCTCTTGAGGGCCATCATTGCCGATGATGGTCTGTTCCTGACCTGAATTTCCAAAGAAACCCGAAATACTCAGGTTAAGGTTATCGATTCCGGAGTAATTGAGTTGTGGGGTAAAGGAAAGTGCCTTTGGCAATCCCCAAGTGATTACCCTTCCCTGCCTTATCCAGGAACCGCTTATGTATTCTGCTGCATTGAGCCCCTGGGATATCCCCAATGCGTAACTCAGATCATCTGTGAAATTCCCATAAAACATGGCGCCAAATTCAATCCAGGTAGTGGGGGTTATCAAGCGTTCTACTTCGGACCTATTGACAGAGTAAAACATGATGGGTTCGTCATTATTGTTGACATAACCGATGGGAAGTGGAAAATAACCCAATCTGAATTTGAGGTAATCCTGCCACAGATAATCAATAAATGCTTCAAACAAAAATTCGGTTCTATTCTCTTCCCTGCCATCGTGGAGATATTCCACTTGAAGCTCTGAGTTCCAGATAAACTTGTCGGAAAAGCGATAACCAAAAAATGTAGCAAAACGGTATAGGTTGGTGAAATAGAGTTCAAGATCGCCTGAATCAGTGTCTTTTGGGCCAAGGTATTCCACAAATGAAGCTTCTCCAAAACCTGAAATGGAATATCTTTTATCAGAGAAAAAGATCTTCGATGCTGCCAAAGCCAATCCGGGCTGTTGTTTGTATTTCAGCTTTTCGACCGTGACCTTTTCAGATTTGGTCGTATCAGATTGATTTTGGCCTGATGTTGGTAAACTGACCCCAACAATTATGAGAAATAGGAATAGCTTAAAAACGAATAACTTCATTGGTTTTTTTTCCAAAAATAAAATCTTATGTATTTAAGAGAAAATAATACCTAAATTAATTCAAATGAAGATCCGCATTGAGTCCATTAATTATCACTGCCTAAATGAAATCGGCAACCGCATCCTTACCCGGACATTCTCACCGTCAACTTTTCCTGGAATCCAGGTATAGGGATAGGCCGCGATGACCCGAAG
>NZ_JBGTCA010000152.1:0-4740 GCF_041749095.1 Aquiflexum sp.
TTTCAATCTCTTGATGAGCTGGACTTTGGTTTTATATCCCATATCTAGTGGTTTAACTAGATATAAATATCAAAATAAAAGGCCGTAAAACAAAATTTACAGCCTTTTTTATTATTTATGTAGTAAAGAACCAAAGTCGAGTGCCATGACTATAAGTCATGGCATGAATGCCTCCTGAATCTTACATCTTATATCTTAAGTCTTATGTCATTCAAAAAATTAACCTTTCTCTTTCTACTCCTCCTCACCTTTCCCCTAGTTGATCTTCCTGCCCAAACCCAACATAAATGGATTGAAGTGTCGAAGTTTGTGGATGGTGATACTTTTTGGATCACTAATTCCAAGGGGGAACAGGAAAAGATAAGGCTGATCGGTGTAGATGCGCCTGAAACGAGAAGAACCGGAAAAAAGGGAATCGGTTATTATGGCAAAGAAGCCGCAGCATATGTGGAAAAGTTATTGGTAGGTAAAAAAATTCGTCTCGAATATGATGTCGGAAAATACGATAGGTACAAAAGAACTTTGGCCTATGTATATCTTGAGGATGGTACTTTTCTGGCCTATGTATATCTTGAGGATGGTACTTTTCTGAATGCAAATTTGGTAGAAAATGGATATGCTATGGTCATGACCGTACCCCCAAATGTGAAATATGCAGAACTTTTTGTAAAGCTTCAAACAGAGGCCAGAAAAAACAATAGGGGATTATGGGGTATGCCATAATCCCCTATTTTTATTTTTGCTCGATAGCCTCAAGGATCGGTTCATGATTTTGATTTCCGTCATATCCTAGGTCCGGTTTCATTTCATAAGTCCTGAAAGGCTTATATTTCATGATCCATAAAAAAGGAACCAATAGAAAAATACCACCGATCAAAGCCCCTACATCCAATTCCTCATCTCTGGAAAATGATGTGTTGAAAGGCTGATAACCTTCTTTTTCCAAAGTTACTATTGTGGTACTGCTCACTATTTTGGTATCTCTATGGGCATAGGGTGTAGTTCCCATATATTCCCCATTTAAATAGACCTTGGCATTATCCGGCCTGGATTGAATCATCGTAGTACTGCCACATCCTGCTAAAAATATTGTAGCTGATAGGATGATTGCAAAAGCTTGAATTAATTGAGAATTTCTTTTCATTTGGTGAATTTTAATTGTTGGATACAAAACTAAATATTATTTCCACCTATTTCAAATTGTGATAGTTTTTGTTGAAAAACAAAAAAATGATGGAACTATTAATGTTAATTTCAAACCACTACTACTTCCTTACCAAAATCACTCCACCAAAGGACGGAAGATCAACTCTTTTGCATTTCTTTCTTATTCTTTTCATTAGTCATCTGAGGTATCTTGTGAATCACTACCTCTTTCAACAATTATTTCTTTTTCCTTTACAACCATGGCAAATTCTTCGGGATGGACTTTTGGGCTGTACCTTTCTGCATATACCCTGGTAAATGCGGCCCCATAAAATAAGATCAAGCAGGAATATGACACCCACAGGAGCAGCAATACCACCGAACCTGCAGCACCATAAGTTGATCCAGGATCAGCAATCCCAAAATAAAAGCTTAAAAGTGTTTTGCCCAGATTGAACAATAAAGCTGTAATAATTCCACCAAGCCATACTGAAGCCCATTTTATTTTCATGTCAGGCATAAACCTGAAAATCAAAACAAATAAAAGGGCTAAAATTCCTGTAGAAAAAGTGAAGTCTATAATTCTTGCAAATACTACATAGGCAGGTTCCCAAATATTGGACAGGTATTTACTTAGCAATGTCAGCCCGGTAGAAATGACAAAACTGACTATCAATAGAAAGGAAATGGCGGTCACAAATGCAAGGCTCATTGCCCGGTCCTTGATGATTTTCCAAAAACCGGCTTCAGGATCTACTTTGACATTCCAAATCTCATTCATTGAAATCTGCATCTGATAGAATACCCCTGTGGCACCAAAAATCAAAACCCCAATTCCAATTACCGTAGCCATAAAAGTCCTGTCATCCTTTTGAGTGTTTTCCATCACTATTATAAGTGAATTGGCAGCATCAGCACCTATTGCCTCAGATATTTCAGCAGTAATTTCGCCCCTTACAATTTCCGGCCCCCAAATAGCCCCTACTACATTGATGATGATGATCAGCAAACCAGGCAGAGACAATACAGCATAATAGGCTACTACTGCACCCAATCTCCAGGGATTATTCAGGTTCCAGATCTTCCCTGCTTCCCAAAATAATCTCGGTAAATGCCTGACCTTAAATTTTTCCTTCTTTGTCATTGACTTGCTTATAGGCGGATTCATATTTACTAACCTATTATATCAAAGATAAACCTAAACAAAATAAAAAAATCCAAAATAAAGCCGATTAGCCATATTTAAGGTCTAACCGGCGTTTCAATTTCTGATAATTTATTGGGAGTCCTATTCAGCTAAATCCCTGATGGATTTTTCAAGACTATTCATCTCCCTGTTGGTGGATGTCTTGAAATCAGCCCAAGATTTTTTGTCCTGAATAACATGATCATTTACTTTGGTTTTAATTTCCAGATTCATCTTATTCAATTCATAAAGGCCCTGATCATATTTCATCTGAACAGCATTGACTTCAGATTTGGATTCGTTTCTCATTTCATTCAGCGCTTCGGCATTTTGAATATATCTTGCATCAATTACTGCATTATGGTCGATGTAATCCAACAAATCATCGGCTCTTTCCTTATTTAATAGCTTATTTGTTTTCACGAGGTCAGAACTATCTCTTTGAGTAATCTTCTCAGGATATTCAATTTCCTTGACATCGGGATGAGCGCAGCTGAACAGGCCAAATACCACTATACCACTCATAACTGCTATTTTCAAAAATTTTGTTTTCATCTTTTTCATTTTTAATCTGTTTTTTATAAATCAGAAAATATACTCTCCATATAATCGCCGGCAGTTTATATTTTGCGGATAAACTTTTTTGCTTGGTTGCTTAATACTTTCTTTTGATCTACCATAAAAAAAAAACCGATCAGACCTGAATAAGGTCCAATCGGCTTTTTTGAATTCGCAAAATTTATTTGGAATCTTTTTCACCTAAAGTTTTGATAGACTTTTCAAGTTCATCCATTTCTTTATTGATTGAATTTTTAAAATCATCCCATGAATCTGAACCATGGTTTTTGTGATCTTTTACCTTGTTTTGAATTTCCTGATTTCTCCTGTTCAATTCCTGAAGTTCTTGATTTTGTTCATGACCTGCATTGACTCCTGATCTTTGGTTTCTTACCATTTCTTCCAATGTCTCGGTATTTTTATTGAACCTTTCTTCCATTTCTGAAGAATAAGCATTAAAATCCTGCTGTGAACCGGTTCTTGACATCGTTCCTTCACGATTTGACATAGTCCCTTCGCGATTTGAATTTACATCACGTGTATTTTCATTCCCAACCTCTGTATTATTTCTATTATTTTGGCTATCCCTGGCATTGGGATGTGCGCATCCGAACAGGCCAAATACTACTAGGCCGCTCACTGCTGCTATTTTCGACATTTCCATTATTATCTTTTTCATGTTTTCTTTTATTTATTTATTTTAAACTATTTTATTTCGGTATTCCGAAAGTACGTTATCAACATCTTCGCCTGCAGCTTTTGTTTTCCGGATCAGCTCCTTGGTTTTGTTGCTAATCATATCCTTTTCATCTTTTACTTTTTCAAGTAGATAATTCCCAAATTCCTGTGCCTTTTCCTGGGTTTTAGCTCTGTTTCTTTGACTGGAAAAAAAGCCAACTACTGCCCCTGCTCCTATCAACATCAAAATGGTTTTTATGACCTTGCCTGTTTTATTTGATTTTTCTGCTTTCATATTGTTTTGTTTATACAAATTTAATTATTATAAAATTTATTTAATTATGAAAATTATTATATACCTTATATATATGACTTATATAAATATAATTTAAGATATTTTTTATCTAAAATTTAATTCATTTAAATCAAAAAAAATGTGCAACAAACATGGTTCGCTGCACACCTAAAGATTATAGGATTTTAACCTTTATTATTGATCCATTTCTGACATGGATATATTCATTGCAGAAATTATGAACTCCTTTTATCACTCTTATCTTTACATTCCTTAGCTTTTCTAAGCTGGGTCTTTAAAGTTGTAAGGTTTTCAGAAGCATAAGCCTTTATTTGTGGATCTTCTGAATCATTGGCTGCTTTTTCATACAAATCAATCGCATCTTCATGCTGATCTACCATTCTACTGCTATAGCTTTTACCAAAGTCATTTCCATTTTTATCACTAAGATCTTTATGGGCGTCCCTCGAGTCTTCTGTAACTGAGGTTGGAATTGCAATTGATTTAGATTGTGCCAAAGTCCTAAGTTCGTTAAGGGATTTTGTATTTTCCTCTTCCATCATCTTACCCAGTTCTTTTACATCTGCAGTATTGCCTTTTTGTTGGGCCAATTGCCCTAAGCTGATATTCTCATATCGCATTTCGGCAGCATCCATCAAAAACTGAGCGTCGTTATCATTGTCGATAACCACGGCAGTTCTATTGTCTCCGGTTCTATTATCAGAAGTCAGTTTGGATTTGTTTTCCTGTTCAGCAACATCTCTCGAATCGTTGGTTCTGTTTTCAGAACATGATGTTGCAATAACTAATGTGCCTGCGATACACAAAGTGTACATCAGGATTGATTTTAAATTTATTAGATTTTTCATAGTAATAA
>NZ_JBGTCA010000153.1:0-4310 GCF_041749095.1 Aquiflexum sp.
CTACAGAATTATTTCAGGATGTACCACAAACTTTCAGGTATGACCGGTACCGCGGAGACCGAGGCTGGGGAATTCTGGACAATTTACAAATTGGATGTAGTGGTCATTCCGACCAACAAACCAATTGTCAGGGATGATAGAGAAGATAAAGTATACAAAACCGTTAGGGAGAAGTTCAATGCAGTGGCTGATGAAATCGTAGAATTGACTACTGCGGGAAGACCTGTGTTGGTAGGTACCACCTCTGTAGAGATTTCCGAAGTATTGAGCAGGATGCTTACCATCAGAAAAATCCAACATCAGGTTTTGAATGCGAAACAACACGCAAGGGAAGCCGATGTGGTAGCTGAAGCAGGTAAGCCGGGAACTGTCACCATTGCTACCAACATGGCAGGACGGGGTACAGATATCAAATTGACACCCGAATCCAGATCCGCCGGAGGATTGGCAATTGTCGGTACAGAAAGACATGAATCCCGAAGAGTCGATAGACAGTTGAGAGGTCGGTCAGGTCGTCAGGGAGATGTGGGTTCATCCCAGTTTTTTGTTTCTTTGGAAGACAACCTGATGAGAATGTTCGGTTCTGACCGGATTGCCAAATTGATGGACAGAATGGGTCTGGAAGAAGGAGAAGTAATCCAACATTCCATGATCACCAAATCCATCGAAAGGGCACAGCGTAAAGTAGAGGAAAATAACTTTGGAGTAAGAAAACGTCTATTGGAATACGATGACGTCATGAACTCCCAAAGAGAGGTAGTCTACAAAAGACGTAAAAATGCATTGATGGGTGAACGTCTGGAATTGGATATACTCAATGTCATGTATGATGTGTCAGAGGATATCGTTCAGATGGGCAAGTCAACTGAAGATGTCGAAAATTTAAGAATGAACATTTTCAGTTCTCTGGGAATTGACCATCCTTTCACCATTGATGATCTAAAATCCAAAGATCCGAATGTCTTGACCAGAGAGTTGTTTGATGCTTCTTATAAAAACTATGTTTCCAAAAACGAAAGGATTTTACAAAAAGCATTGCCTATTCTCAAAGACGTACATATCCAAAGAGGTGCAACAGTAAAAGAAATCATGGTACCGATCACTGATGGTGTCAAGCAAATCGGAGTAGTTATCAACTTAGAATCTGCCGTCAAAAATGAGGGAAGTGACCTGATCCGTGCCATCGAAAAAAATGTGACTTTGGCCATCATTGATCAAAATTGGAAAGAGCATCTCCGGGACATGGATGACCTAAAGCAATCTGTACAGAATGCGGTCTATGAGCAGAAAGATCCACTATTAATTTACAAATTTGAGGCTTTTCAAATGTTCAAAAGGTTCGTAGGAAGATTGAATGAAGATACCATATCTTTCATATCCAAAGCTGAACTTCCTACCCAAGATCCAAGTCAGGTCAAAGCTGCCCAATCCCAAAGAAGGGATGATGGCAATGTCAGGGCATCTAAGGAAGAAGTTGGCAGTAGCCTTAACCCGGGGGCAAGAAGACAGTCTGCAGCGGCTGTTGCCAACAGGACCGAAGCCCAAGTGGTTGCTCCCAGAAAGTCAGAAAAAGTTTTTGGCCGGAATGATAAGGTTACAGTCCAGTATTCAGATGGTAAACTGGTAAAAGATGTCAAATACAAAAGTGTGGAGAGAGATGTTGCAGATGGGAAATGTGTGGTAATAGAACATTAACAATAACATCATGAAAAAGTCACTGTTTGGTCTCATTGTTCTGTTAATTTTAACAAATTCTTGTGCTATTTTTCAAAAGACAGGCCCAAGTGTGGATGTCTATGAAGGATATCAGGAAGATTTAAGTGAAAAGAGAATAACATTCCCCTCTTTGGAAAAACAAGTTGCAGAAACTGTAAAACCCAGAGTTACAAGCACTGAGGTGTTGGCGGTAGATGGAGACTTGGAAATAGCGTTGAGGAATTTTACTGAAAAGAATAGAAGTGAAAGGTATTGGAGTGGCTTTACAGTTATGGTGTACAGTGGTGTCGATAGGGACATGGCCTTCAAAACCAGAAATGACCTTTTCATGAATTTTCCGGATATCAAAACAGACATGCAATATCAACAGCCAAGGTATTTGGTGAAAGTTGGAAAATATGTCAACCGAATTGAGGCGCAGGCCCATTACCATAAAATAAAAGATAGATTCCCTACTGCCCGAATCATCCAGGACAGGTTTCAAAGAGAAGGATATGTCAATCCAGAACCAATAGATAATGGTGAAAGACAAAATTAAGTCATTGGCAACAGACTTTAAAGCCGATATTATTGCAAACCGCAGACACCTACATGCCAATCCGGAACTTTCATTTCATGAATTCCAAACTGCTGCTTTTGTTGAAGAGAAGCTGAAAAGTTTTGGCATCACCAAATTGGAAAGAAAGGCCGGCACCGGGATAGTTGCTTTGGTAGAGGGAAAAAATCCATCCAAAAAAACTATTGCGCTCAGGGGAGATATGGATGCACTTCCTATTATCGAACAAAATGAAGTCCCCTACAAATCTACCAACCCAGGAGTCATGCATGCCTGTGGTCATGATGTACATACAGCATCCCTTCTTGGCGCAGCCAAAATTTTGCAGGGAATTAGGAATGATTTTGAAGGTACTGTCAAGCTTATTTTTCAGCCCGGTGAGGAATTGTTTCCAGGAGGTGCTTCGCAAATGATCAAAGACAAAGCTTTGGAAAACCCAAGACCATCAGGAATAATCGGCCAGCATGTGATGCCACTTATTGAAGTTGGGAAAGTAGGATTCAGAAAGGGTATGTATATGGCGAGTGCAGATGAACTCTATATTACCGTCAAAGGTAAAGGTGGACATGGAGCCATGCCAGAAACATTGGTCGATCCTATATTGATAGCTTCGCACATGATTGTGGCTTTACAGCAGGTGGTCAGCAGAAACGCCTCTCCCAAAATCCCGTCTGTTCTTTCTTTCGGAAGGGTGGAAGCATTGGGAGCCACCAATATTATACCCAATGAAGTGAAAATTCAGGGGACTTTCAGGACGCTTAATGAAGAGTGGAGGGCAAAGGCGCACAAGCATATGGTCAGTATTGCCAAGGGAATAGTGGAAGGGATGGGGGGAGAACTTGATTTCGATATTAAGGTAGGATATCCTTTCCTTAAGAATGCCGAGGAATTGACCTCAAGGGCACAATTATCGGCCATTGAATATCTTGGTGAAGAAAATGTGGAGGACTTGGATATTTGGATGGCTGCAGAAGATTTTTCTTACTATACCCAGGAAATAGACGGCTGTTTTTATCGATTAGGAACACGCAATGAATCCAAAGGAATTATCTCAGGAGTCCATACACCTACTTTCGATATAGATGAAGATGCCTTGGAGATTGGAGCGGGTCTGATGGCTTTTATTGCTGTTAAGGAGTTGGAATATAAAATATAGAAATAAAGTAGAAATACGCTTCGCGAAATAAAATAGAAATAGTGAATCGCATTGTATTTAACCAAGCATATAAACCGGTTTCTTGACTCTTGGTACTTACGTCTCTACAGATGTCTCCTGCCGTCGACATGACAAGGAGAAGTCTTTCTTGGTAAGAAACACCTTTGTTTATCAAATCACCAATATTTCAAACTATTTCTATTGTATTTCAACAATATTTCCATTTTACATCTATCATATTTCAACTTTATATCAATTGTATTTCAACAATATTTCACATCAAAAATGAAAGTAACAAAAAATCTATTACTAGCAGTAATTTTAGCCTTTAGCATTAATAACCAATCCTTTGCCTGGGGAGCGGTTGGTCATTATGTGATCGGAAAATTGGCCGAATGGCAAATGAAACCACAGACAGTCCAAAAGGTAGAGGCCATACTTCAGCATGAATCCATTTCGGGCGTTGGTGTTTGGATGGACGATATCCGTTCTGACAGAAATTATGATTACACTAATACGTGGCACTGGGTCACGACAGTAGATGGTGAATATGATCCAAGTATTCAAGAGGAGACAGGAGATGCCTATGCTTCATTTTTGAAGATAAAGGAAACCCTTAAAAAAGGGGGCCTTAGTCCAGAAGAAGAAAGAGACCAATTGAGGTTGTTGATCCATATTATTGGAGACCTTCATCAGCCTTTTCATGTAGGTAAACCGGGTGACCGTGGAGGAAATGACGTGAAGGTGAGTTTTTTCAACAAAGAAACCAATATACATGCGATCTGGGATACTGATCTGATTGAGGGGAAGAAAATGAGTTATACTGAAATCGCCACTGAGTTACAAAAGCGTATCAACCCTGATCTGATTTATAAATATACT
>NZ_JBGTCA010000154.1:0-2465 GCF_041749095.1 Aquiflexum sp.
TTTGTTGATAACCTATCCTGATTATCTACAGATGGTGATGTTGGTTTTTGCTGTTCACCTGATTTTCAACAATAAGTTTGCAGGCCACGCAGCAAGCATTGCAGTTTGGGTAGTGATAGGGTTGGTATTGGATTTAGCCAAAGTCAACTTTACCATGTTTAAATATTCCTTTAAGCCGAGTTATCTTTGGTCAGACATGAATGGACTGGGTCATTTGGGTAAACCCTTATTTTGGTTTAACTTTTATTGGACTGCTTTTGGCCTGTTTTTGGTCCTGTTTTTCAGTATCTTCTTTACACGGGGTTCGGAAACAAATTTTTCAAGCAGATGGAAAATAGCAAAACAGCGGCTTCGTTCTCCTGTTGTCAAGCTGTCCATGGTTTTTCTTTTAATTGCATTTGGTTCAGGTGCTTTCATTTATAAATCAGTAGTGTATGACAATGGATATCTGACTATTCGGGAGGGTGAAAAAAGAAGTGCCGATTATGAGAAACAATTGAAGCACTATCAATTTATACCACAGCCTAAAGTAGTCTCGGTTTTTTTGATAGCAGATGTTTATCCTGAAAAAAGAAATGCGGATTTCAAATTGGACATGACGATTGTAAACAAAACCGACAGCCCGATTGATTCCCTGCACATGCATTCCAATTCGCTTTCTAGGTTTGAGATTCTTTATGATGGAAAGGCACTGGAGTATAGATTTCCTTTAAGTTATGACAAACGGAAATTTGATATTCTCAATAAATACAAACAAAAACATTGGTACAAAATTTTGGCACTTCCTAAAACCATGCAGCCTGGGGACACCTTGCAGATTCAGGTTTTGGCCAATGTGATCAATAAAGGCTTCCCCAATTCCGGATATGGCAGGGACATTGTGCACAATGGAACCTTTACCAGTGCTTTCTTGCCAAGTTTTGGCTATAATGAATCCCTTGAGTTGAGTTCGGATGAAATCAGGAAGAAACATGATTTAGATCCAAAAGATACCGATCTTCCCAAACATGATGATCCTTTTGGATTACGAAATCTGCTGTTTTCACAGGATGCGGATTTTGTAAATTTTGAAGCAGTCGTAAGTACTTCTCCCAATCAAATCGCTGTGGTACCGGGATACCTTCAGAGGGAATGGACAGAAAATGGTAGGAGGTATTTCCATTACATTCAGGATACACCTATCCAATATTTCTTTTCTGTGGTATCAGCAGATTATGAAGTCCTGCTGGATGAGGCAGAACTACCTGATGGACAAAAAGTAGCGATAGAAATTTATCATCATCCGAGGCATACTTTTAACCTTGATAGATTTCTGGCAGCTTATAAAGACGGGCTGGTCTATTTCTCAGAAAAATACAGCCCTTTCCAGTTCCGACAAATGAGGATTCTGGAATTCCCGCGTTATGCAGGGTTTGCCCAGTCTTTTCCCAACACAGTACCATTTTCCGAAAGTTTTGGTTGGATAGCTGATTTCAGTGACCCCAATAGTTTTGACTATGTGTATTTTGTGACGGCCCATGAACTTGCCCACCAATGGTGGGGTCATCAGATAGCACCAAATTATACTAGAGGTTCTAATTTGATTTCCGAAGCTTTGGCTGAGTATTCAGCGCTGATTTTAACCGAAAGGGCTTATGGCAAGGACAATATGAAGCGCTTTCTCAAGGAGGAATTGGACGGATACCTTAGAGGCAGGTCCAATGAAAGCAAAAAGGAAAATGCTTTCATCAATGCGGATAGGGGATATATCTGGTACCAAAAAGGTTCTTTGGTGCTTTATGCTTTAAGGGATTATATTGGAGATGATGCCATAGATTCGGCTTTGAAAGGATTTGTGGGAGAGTTTGGCCTGAAAGAAACCCCTCCCTTTGCAGGTAGTTCTGATTTGCTTAGATATTTGACACAAAATACCCCTGATTCCTTGCATTATTTCTTGGAAGATACCTGGCATAAAATCACCCTTTATGAAAATAAAGCTGTAGAAGCCACAGCTGAAAAAACCGGGGAAGAAGAGTATTTGGTGACATTGAACGTTTCATCTCAGAAATTATATGCAGATAGTCTTGGTCGGGAAACCCCTGCAATTTATGATGGGGACTATTTGGACATTGGCATTTTTGCTAAAGAGGATAAAGATGAAAATGGCCGAAACAGGACCAATCCGCTATACATCCAAAAACACAAAATAACTCCGGGAGAAACCAGACTTCAGATCAAAGTGCAAGGCGGAGTGCCTGTGAAAGCAGGAATTGATCCTTACAACAAGCTTATTGACAGAATACCGGATGACAATGTGATGAATGTAAGTGTGAATTAGAACTTTCAACCTTTGAGGTCTTTTTCAGACCTCGAAGGTTTTTTCCTGATAGAGCCAAGAACCAAGGCCTGTCCCGAGAATCGGGAAGCCAAGAACCAAGAAAGAGAAAAGAATCAAAACCTGCCCCGATGCTTTTATCGGGGAGCCA
>NZ_JBGTCA010000155.1:0-3890 GCF_041749095.1 Aquiflexum sp.
CTGGACTGTTGGCAAAAGCCAAATAATGGAATGGAAAAAGTGCCAGAGCAATAAAAAACAGCACTTTGGAGGTGAACCTGAGATTATTTAAGTTTTCCATCGTGATTTTATTTTATTTTATAAATAAATAATTCAAAAAAATCTATTTAATTACAAATAATAAAATATTATTTACTTTTAATTTAAAAAAATAAAATTATATTTTTCGATTTGAAATCAGTTACCGTTATTAAAAATCATAAAATCAGACCTCCAAGACTATCGTAAACTAAGCTGCCATAGTTTTGTAAATTATTGTCAGATCGGTATAGGGATATACCGTTTCGGTTTGGTTTAGAATCTCACATAATTGTTTTGCAACCTGATTGGCTCTTGGAGTGGAAAGGGTGTGCAGTGTCACAGTAAGTGTTTTTTCTTTATAGTCGGGATATAGGTCGGCATGTGTTGTAAATATTTCTTTTAGAAGCATCCTTCCATCCTTTTCTTTATTTTTGTAAAATTCTCCCATGATGTTGAACAGGGCGGATTCTGCCCGATAGGCGATCATCAACATCGCGTTTTTGAACTTTTTGCCTTCCGTCAAAAGCTTGTTGTAGCGTTTTTCTTCAGGCATTTCCGCAATGCTGATACGTGCCGGCTTTCCCTTTCTCTGTTTAAGGAGGTCCCGGATATCTTCTTCATAGCCGTTGATCTGCTCTACGAGATCGGAACTTTCGGCAATGTTTTTCATGGCTTCTTCGATAGTGAGCTGCTGTCCTTCTCCCATCTTTTTGAATATCCTGGCATCCAGACGGGCTTTTTTCTCCCGTTTTTTCTTCAGTTGATAAGTGAGCTGTTTGTATTCTGGGTTGGGGATGGTGCGTTTGGGATCAACTGCCTGTGTCCCGTATTCTATCATGCGGTCCAATTCAAAGTTCTCGCTCATGTATTTAAAATAATTTTCCTGGGCCCACCGTGAAAACATCCTGGATGCGATCACCTCTATGGCCAGGGATGGGTGGGTGGTGATGATGGCGGTCTGGTGACCATTTTCGGAAAGCTTTCGTATCTCCCTGAACCAGTACCCGGAAAGGGCCGTCCCCCTTTCGCAAACCTGCATCGGAACACTGTTGTTATACAGCTCTATTTCAGTGCCAATGAATGATTCTTCATTCCATTTATCCTGTACATTTTTACGATAGGAGATGATGGCGACCTGATGGTCGTCCCATAGCTTTTTGAACCACTTTGGCTCATAGGCTTCCCTGTCAAATACCAGGGTAAAAACAGGGGTTTTGGTGGAAGCGGGCTTGGCTGCTTCTCTTTTTATTTCAGGGATGGTTTCTTCTATGGCCACTTTCAGCTTTTCATTCAGCTCGGCAGTAATGACCATTAGAGGAAGGCCCTGCCGGTCATTGACCCAAAATTCGGTGGTGCCGCTCAGACAGAGTTTTTCCCGCGATACAAACCGCTTGGGGAGATTGGCCTTACTGCCGTGGTACACCCGTACATGGCCATCGATATAAAAAAACAGTTCCGGCATTTCCCCCACCCACTGCCGGAACAGCTCTTTGTGCAGCTCATCGCCTTTGGCCTGTGCAAGGATCTGCCTGAGCTTGGTCCTGAAATATCCTGCCTCCGGGACCCGGTCCAGGCCCAGTAGTTTGCCAAGCTCGCCAGGAGCATGGCTTTTAAGCTGTTCGGCATTCCTGATACGGCATAGGGCCATGAAACCCGTTAACAGAACCATGTGGTGCAGGCCGTAAAAACCTGCCCGCAATGGCCTGAGTACTTTAAACACCCGCTCAAGCCCCTGGCTTACCAGAGCGGGAAGAGAAAGCAGGACGCCCCCATTAAGCACACTTTCATTGGCCTCGAACAGGCTCGGGGCAAATGCCTGAATGCCCGTAACGGCCATTGCCCTTTCCTCAACACGGCTGGCCGCTATGCCGATCCCTTCTGAAGCTTTGATGTCTTCCAGGCTGCGCTGGCCGGGCGTTTTTAATTGGCCCCCCGCTTCTTCTGCCTGTTTTTTTTTAAACGCCCCCGGCTAACCGCATAGCGGATACTTCCCTCAGAAATACCTTCTTCTTTTGCAATGCCGTTGACGCTTTTGCCCTTATCGAGTTGGCCCTGAATACGCGCCAATACATCCGGCAATAGTTTATGGCTGTGGCCATGACGGTTTTCAGGCATAAAAAAAGCACTCTCACCCTCTTCGGACAGCTTTTTCTTCCACCGCCGTACACTGTCGCCTGATACATGAAAACAATCAACTATTTCTTTGTTTTTGCACAGGCCCTGGATCAACAGGTTGGAAGTGATATACCTGAATTTAATCAGATCCTCTACAGGGTGGGAGTAGATAGGCAAACCGCTGAGTAAATAATGAACAAAACCGTCTTTCTCTCGAACGCCTAGAACCGGAGTGATCATTTTAGTATCTTTGGGGAAAATGGGTAACATTAGCTGACTCATGTCCCAAAAATAACAGGATTTTTATTTTACGACAACCCTATCATAACTGACTGATTATCAAATAAAGGTCTTGGAGGTCTGAAGGTATAACTTGCCTAACAAAGTATTGGCAGCTCCTGTGGACGCCCTGGATTTTCCTAGGGCAGCCACTCCATTCAAAAGGGTGGCCGCTTGGATAAGATCCTGTTCAATTAAAGTGTACACCTGGTCCACCGGCTTCCTTGACATATCGTACGAATTGATTTCTGCAGGGCTTCTAAAGGCAACGTCTACCACTGGAACGGGGCCAAATGTTCGGACTAAGTTGAAATAGCCATAAGCTCTCAGGAATAGCGCTTCCCCTCTGATTTGGTTTTTAACTGATTCATTCATTTCCACATCATCCAACCTGGAGAGAATATTGTTGGACCTTGAAACGGTGGTAAAACTGATACTCCAGACCGTATTCAAAAACCCATTGGCAGGGGTAAAATTCACCTCATCCAATTCCACTTCGGAAACGGTAGGAGAGGTCCATTGTATTTCTGCGTTATCCGTAGTCAATTCACCTAAATAGACCAAGGCAGTATTATGCAGATTTTGCAACCCGGAATAACTTCCAATCAAAGCTGTTTCAAAATCGTTGGCATTTTGATAAAATGAGCCCTCACTGATCTGATGCTCAGGTTCCAATTCAAGAAAATCAGAACAGGAGGTCATCAATACCAGGGTCATTATGAATATACAATAATTTTTCATGACGCTTAAAGTTTAGGTTATAGGGTGATTTTAAGACCGATTGTGTAGGTACGTGGCAGTGGATAGTTCAAATAATCTATTCCTGCATTGACCACATTGTCTCCGGTTGTACTGGATTCTGGATCATAACCCGGATAATCCGTAGCAGTGTAAAGGTTGGCAACGTTGGCGTAAACATTCAATCGGGAAAGTTTAAACCTTGAAACCATTTCCTGTGGCATTTCATAACCCAACATCAGATTTCTGATCCTAAAAAAGGAGGCATCGAACAAAAAGTGAGAGGAGTTTCCAAAGCCATTGGCATGGTTACTTCGTATTGCCCTGGGGATAATACCATCACCTGGGTCTTCCTCGGATCTCCACCTTCTATCCTGTAATGCCAAACCATTTTGGACACCGTTTGAACCCATCAATGCACCTCCGGATTCCAAATAGGTTTGGGCACCCTTAGAACCTACAACAGACACATTCAGGCTGAAGGCGCCCAATCTGAAATTATTGTCCATCCCCCAAACAAAATCAGGCCAAGGATCGCCTACAATCTTGCGGTCATTTTGGTTGATGACCCCATTCCCATCCACATCTTCAAATTTAAGATCTCCCGCCTGGGTCCGGGGATGAAAAAGAGCAGCTCCATCCAGTTCATCGCTTGTCATAAATACGCCGAGTTTATTGATCAAAAAGAAACTGGAAAC
>NZ_JBGTCA010000156.1:0-2432 GCF_041749095.1 Aquiflexum sp.
TTTTTTCCAAAGCTTCATTCATTTTTATAAGCACCTCTCTCTGATTATTAAGCTGGTAGGTCTCTATTAGATGATTTGGATTTTCATAGGCCACACTGGTAATACTGCCCTCCCGATACACCAGAATTTTCAAGGGCAACTCTATGGCCACTTGGGGATTTTCCTTCATGAGCTTCGTCCCCATCTCGGGATTGCCAAAGATCAGTACATCTGTAGGATTTAGGTCCATATTTACTTTGCTGGCTGCCTTAGCGTGATCAATATGCTGAACCAGGTTAAGACCTATATCACTGATGCCGGACTTGAGTTTTTCCAATGTGGTTTCATGGTCGTTGATACTCTGTTTCACTATTAAATCCTGGGCATTGGCCAGCATCAAAAAACTTGTAGTCAATAATAAAATAAATATTGTTTGAAGTAGTTTCATAATCTTGCGAGTCTATATGTAAAATATAAAAACCTGGCCAAGGCCAGGTTTCGTATTTAATTTATTTCATGTGCCACCGTATTTAGGCTTATGGATATTTGGTTTATCAGGATTTCTGTTGGGATTGGATTCTAAATGGGATGGCACCTCACCATCTTCATCCAGATGTTCCTTCTTTACTTCATCCTCTATTTTCAGTTCCTTCTTTGAAGAGCCCTCCTTTATGCTTGCCTTATCTTTCCCCGGATCAGAAGGGTTAGACTTTCCTTGTGGGGACGGTGTATTCTTATTTTCAGTCATAATATTGGTGTTTTGTTAAAGATCATTTACAGTTTTAAACTGTTAAAATTATTAAAGTTGGGAGTTAAAGTATTTATAACAAAAAAAACATTATTTGAATATTTTTTCTATTTGCAATAGATGATGCCACCAAGGCATAGATCAAAAACCTTCCTCAAAAAACAGAAAAACAGCCGTTGATTTTTTGAATTTTCAATGAAGACATATCCCAACCAAAACACAATTCCACCAAAACTCCTCATTCACTCCTCAACGAATTCGCAGGATTCGTCATAGCAGCTTTCAGCGACTGGAATCCGACAGTCAAAAGTGCCAAAGTCAACAATCCCAAACCGGCAAGTAAAAATGTACTCCCACTGATGTCCACATGAAAGGCGAATCCTGACAGGTATTCTTTAGCCAAGTACCAAGCGATTGGGCTGCCTATCAGGATACTGATCAATACTAATTTGGTGAAATCCCCACAAAGCATCAAGACCAAGTTGAGTGATGTAGCTCCCATTACTTTTCTGATGCCAAGTTCTTTTATTCTTCGGGCTGCGGTGAATGTCGCCAAACCAAACAGCCCCAAGCATGATATCAGGATTGAAATCACCATGAAACTCATAGAGAGTTTACCCAACACCAAATCTGATCTGTATTGGTGCTCAAACTGTTCGTCCAAAAAGGTGAATTCAAATGGATAGTCGGGACTATGCGCCTTGAAAACTTTTTCAATCCCGGCAAGTGATTCTGACATGGATGCAGATTGATTAATTTTAACAAAATAATGTGCCCCAAGATTTTCCGAAAAAAGGAATACCAAAGGCTCTATGCCCACCTTGAGGTTATCATTGTGAAAATCTTCAGTCACTCCGACAATCCTTCCCTTATTACCCCAAACACCCAATTCTGACCCGATCACTTCATGCTCTGGAATACCCATGACTTCCATCGCTCTGCGGTTAATGATGTAATTGAGGGAATCCTGATTAACTCCCATAAAATTCCTTCCTTGAAGCATTTCGATTCCCATGGTCGGTATAAAACCCTCATCAGACCGAAATAACTTGAAATGGATAGAGGCATCTTTAGCTTTCCCCGGCCAATCGATTTCGGTGGTGGTAATCGGGATGACAAAAATATTGTTTCCTCCAAAGCCTATGTTTTCCACATTGGACAATTGCAGTATGGCGTTTTTGAAAGGAGCAGTATTGGCAATCAGATCCTTGTTCTGATTAATGACCAAAACCTGACTCTTGTCAAATCCCAGGTCTTTGTTACTGATATACTTGATTTGTTGGTAAATGATGATACTTCCCACCACCAAAACCACAGCAGAGGCAAATTGGATGACCACCAATGTTTTTCTTAGGCCATTTCCGGTCAGCAAGCTTCCAACATTTCCATGAAAAATCGACAAGGGCTTGAATGAAGAAAGGAAAATGGCCGGATATATCCCCGCCAGTAAACCGCAAACCAAGGTAATTGCAATTGCCCCACCCAAAAACAAAGGATCGAACATATCCAATTGGATGGATTTGGAGGTAATTGTATTGAAGAATGGAAGTAAAGTATGCACCAAAAATACCGCGCATAATAATCCTACGAAGGCAATGATAAGCGACTCAAGTATAAAATGAATCACCAGGCTAGGCCTGTTTGCTCCGATGATTTTTCTGACACTGACTTCCTTACTCCTGCTTGCAGCACTTGCCGTTGCCAG
>NZ_JBGTCA010000157.1:0-3030 GCF_041749095.1 Aquiflexum sp.
ATCCCGGGGTTTTTGCCCTTTCTTCATGGCAGTATAGACAAAGTAGATAATGATAGCGATGATATATATTAAATTGCCTGCGTCCACGGTAGATTCTTTTTATGCATTTAAATATAGGTAGATTTTTCAAAAGCAAAAACCTGATGGGATTACCTGTTTATGATAAGAACAGCTAAAATTCCAATTCATTCCGATCAATGGTATCAAGTAGTCCCTGTGGAAACCTGGCAAACTTGTGAAACTCAGTCCATGGATGTTCAGGGAAGTCTATGAAATTAATCCTATTAGATTCTCCAACTGTTACCGAGCTGCCAACAATCAGATTGATTGGGAAAGTAAATATCAGAAACCACCCATTTGCAATTGTAAACAATGAATTAAGACCGGCCCAACCACCGTAATTTTCTGCTTTGGTATTATAAAAAATCAACCTTGCAAAATGAACATTATTTTGTGAAAGAGACAGCAATTTTTTATCGGTTAACACAAATATCGAATCCTCCTTAAATCCAATGAGTTCTCCGGAAATATCCTTCCCCTCTGATTGAAAAGTAACCCAGCCACCATTGGCAGTTTCAGAAATCTTATCCAATGTCGGTACAGTACCCTTGGGTGCCTTGGCTGCACTACAGGATAGCAACCCAAAAGCCATCAAAAATATGGCAAGGTTCTTAAATATTTGTTCAGTAAACATAACGGCTGTTCCAAAATGCTTCTTCCATGACAGGTTCTACTTTTTTGTACTCCTTTGCAATCTTTTTTAAATAGGTTGTAGGATTCTTGACCATTTGGTTCAATTTCCTGAAGTTTTGTTCTTTTATCCAATCTTCTCTAATCCACTCCAGATAGAAACCTTTTGAATCCAGAAACAATTCTGCATGTTCAAATGGCAGTTGGTAATTTATTAAAAACTTTTCACCGGGATAGGTGACTAGAAAGTCTTCAGGGTCAAGTAATTTGGCAAGAGGTTCTTTTTCTTTACCAAAAATATTTTCAGCAGAATACGGACCTACAACAGTAGGATTTACCTGTTTCTCAATATCAACTAAAGTGAGATAATCTATCCTCCAAAGTCCTTTGTTCATCACCAATTTGATTTTGAGATTACCTTGGGGCACATTATCGATTTTGACCATGTTAAAATCTGTCGCAATCGGTCCTGGTTCGTTGACCTCACCCGCATATATCCATTCCAAATTCCGGTTTTGAAAATAAATTTCAACCCCTCCCAACAATTCAAGGATTCCTGACTTTTTTTCCAGATTTCCAAGTTCGTATTGTGCCAAAAAATAAGAAACTGATTTCCCCATATAAGCAAGTCCTTGGTACAATATGAATGTAGTCATCATTGTCTGCCTTTTTCCTAGTACGAGTCCGAAATTCCCTGCTTTCTCAATATCGAAATCCAAAATCAAATCTTCCTTCGAATGGAGGTTATCAGAATCGCTTTCCGAAAAGTATTCCTTGTGATCCAAAAACTTTACTTCTTCCAAGCAATCCCCTTCGAGGCTTTTGCAATTATTGGGAAGCCTGGAGTTTTCAGTGACGTAAAAGTCCCCCTCTGAAGTTGCGAAGACCTTTTGATGTTCTTCTTTTTCAAAACACAGGATATTGGCATATCTGATGGAATGGGTTTCCAATGCTTCGTTGGTCAAGGTCAGTTGAAAGTCTTTTTTATATTTTGCTTCATATAGCATGTCTATATCGTTTATTTCAAGTGAAGGTAAAATGCTGGTTGAAAATCCTTCAGCCAAAATCCTCAAAGTATCATTGGTTTCCGCATAAAAAGTAGGACAGGAACCAAAACAGGTTTTGGGGCTAAAAAGGCATAGCAAGGCAACCCCTCCGATTAAACCTGATGTAAAAACAAGACCTCCACCCAAGGAATTTCCCTGATCATTTGTTTCCACAAGGGCTACTTCATCAAATGGGAAAGTAAAAGGCTCAACCAATTCGTCCCTGTTACTTGTTCTAACCCTTCTTTCTACAACCCTCCTTTGAATATTGAGTAGTTCCCCATATCCTGACAGGTTATTATGCACATCATCCGTAAACCAAAAATTAAGGATAAACACACTTCCATCCTTCATGTGGGCTTTTATGAATTTGTTTTCAGGATTAAGGTACTGGATTTGATCTGTTGAATTTATTTCCCTTCTTACCGGTGCAGTTTTGCAGGAAGATATCAGGAATGATAAGGTCAAAACCCAATAAAGCACCTGTTTCATTTTATAAAATCTATTAAATTCCATTGAGCCTGTTGTCATAATATTGAAGCATGAGAATGTTATGTGTTTACTCAAAATTATATGATGAATTTAAAACATTTGAAATCCTCATGAAAATTGAATAATGCAAAAACACAAATTAAATTGGGAAAAATCAATAAATATTGAAATGGTTTATTATTTAGAGGCAAGTTTCTTTGATTATACCATATTTTGAATATATCCATCTTTCCTAAGATATTCTTCACTTCGCTGTAGTATTACTGATAAGTAAAAGATTCCCTGAGCTCGTTTTTAATAACGGAGCCTAAGAATACACAAACTTAACATCGGTCATCGATCATCCCACATCGAACAAAAACCGTTTTCCTAGCAAAGGAGATTCCTCACTTCGCTGACGGGTTACAGAAATATTAAGAGTTTCGAAAAGCTACCAATGACAGATTTTGAAATTGATGGTTTGGAACTTCAAATAGTATATAATCTATTACAGGACTTTGCCTTGTCACCTCGACGTCAGGAGAGGTCTGCAGCCCGTCTTGATGTCATTACCTTTTCTGAACATTATAAAGAATGTTGAATACTCGGAATGACAATCCCTTTTTTCGAACCGCACACCCATACTTGGTTCATTGTACTTGGTACATTCTATCTTCCACCCATCCTTGCTTAATTTCCGAATTAAAGTAATTTTGTCAGGTATTCATTTTCAACAATTACAGGATGCTGCTGAGTAAGCTGGAGATAAAGGGATTTAAAAGTTTTGGTGACCGCATGGTCATCCATTTTGACAAGGGAATTA
>NZ_JBGTCA010000158.1:0-3210 GCF_041749095.1 Aquiflexum sp.
AACTTTCTTTGATCCAGGTTAAGCTCGGAAAAAAAGTTAAAGTTCTCCAGATACCAAATTTTTGATTTTGAATCCATTTCCAAGTGGTCAATCTAAAATGTAGGGTCTTTATTCTAAAGTTACAAAAATATTCAGAGTTAATACCCTCATTTAAAAATACTTATTTGGATAATTTCATGGTACTTGATGATTTCCGTAAATCCGATTAAGAAATTATTGACAAATAATCGTGGAATCGAAGTAAATCAATTGGAAATATATTTACAATTATTAAATGATTGGAAATGTCAATTTTCCGACAGTACATTCTTTGCTGATTTGATAGTTTTGTTATGTATTGAATTTGAATTAGATGAAAAATATTCTTTCTACACTTATTTTGTTTTTTGCCATAGTCTGCCAGGTAAATGCACAGACCAAAAAAGGCTTTGATCTCTCAGGTGCCACGATACCCATTGTTGAAATCAAAGATGGAGGGCCTCCGCGGGACGGAATACCATCCATTGATGCTCCAAAATTTCTATCAGTCAGTCAGGCTGGGATTGCAGAGCAAGACAGGATTTTGGGGGTTTACCATAATGGAATAGCAAAAGCATATCCCATCAACATCCTGAATTTTCATGAAATTGTGAATGATTTTTTTGAAGGTCATCCTGTGGTGGTCACATACTGTCCACTTTGTGGAAGCGGGATTGCTTTCGATGCTGAAATCAATGGGGAGCGAAAAACCTTTGGTGTATCAGGACTTTTGTACAATTCAGATGTTTTGCTTTATGACCGGGAGACCGAATCTCTATGGTCCCAACTAAAAAAAGAATCCGTCAGCGGAGAAATGAAAGGCCGGTCTTTGGTTAAAATAGCAACAGCCAATACTACTTGGGGAAAATGGAAAGAAAACCATCCGGAAACTTTAATCCTTTCGGAAGAAACAGGATTTGGTAGGGATTACAGCAGGAATCCCTATCCCGGCTACGCTCAATCAGCCAAAATCTACTTTGAAGTGGCTGAAATGGATGATAGTTATCATCCCAAAGAAATGGTAGTCGGATTGGAAATCAACGGAATGCACAAAGCCTATCCCTTTTCAGAACTGGCCAAATCCGATGAACCCGAAATAGAAGATGTGTTTCAGGACCAGAAGCTGTCTATAAGATTTGATGAGGATAGCCAAAGTGCTGAAATTAGGGATGATGAAGGCAATATCATACCGACCGTGATGAACTTTTGGTTTGCTTGGTATGCGTTTTATCCGGAGACAGACGTGTTCAAGTTCTGAATCTGCTGTTAAACCCGAATGTGGGGCATCCTACCTTCCTTTGGAAAAATTGACATTAAGAAGAGGAAAACTGACACTTTCGGAAAGAATGATCCCTGATAGTTTTAGGCTCCTCAATGGAAAGTTTGTAAATTAAGTGTTGATATGGAGCTTTTTTAAATTTAAAGATATGACCATGAAATTTGATGCTATTGTGATAGGTTCAGGGCAGGCAGGTACGCCCTTGGTTTTTAAGCTTGCGGGTGAGGGGATGAAAGTAGCCTTTATCGAAAAAGAATATCTCGGAGGTACTTGCGTGAACGTGGGCTGTACCCCGACCAAAGCCTATGTGGCAAGTGCCAGAAGAATGTTTGATGCCCTGAACGGTGAGGCTTTGGGGGTCCACATCCTCAAGGGAGCAAAAGTTGACCTCCTAAAAGTCAAAGAAAGAAAAGATAAGCTGGTCCAAGAATCAGTGGACGGTATAGCCAAAGGCATTGAAGGCGAGGAAAAGATTTCTTTTTTCAAAGGTGAGGCACGGTTTACGGACAAAAAGATCATCACAGTCAATGGAGAAAAATTGGAAGCAGATAGAATATTCATCAATGTAGGCGCAAGACCCTCTATCCCGGATTCGTTCAAGGGGCTGGATTTCATGACCAATCAGAGCATATTGGAACTGGATAGCCTTCCCGAACACCTGGCCATAATCGGGGGAAGTTATATAGGGCTGGAATTCGGACAGATGTTCAGAAGATTTGGCAGTAAGGTGACCATAGTGGAAAGGGGCGACAGGATCATTTCCAAAGAAGATGAGGATGTCTCAGCTGAAATCCAAAAGGTTTTGGAAAGAGAGGGAGTGGAATTCCGGTTAGCGGCCGATTGTATAGGGGCAGAACAGGATGCAGATGGATCCTTCAGGGTGAAGGTGGATTGTGAAAATGGAGAACCTGAGTTTCATGCGAGCCATTTGCTTTTGGCCGTTGGCAGGATTCCCAATACGGATACCCTTCATCTGAATGCTGCCGGTATTGAAACCAATGAAAAAGGCTACATCCAAGTCAATGACAAGCTTGAAACCAATATTCCCGGAATATATGCCTTGGGAGACTGCAACGGAAAAGGGGCATTTACCCATACTGCCTACAATGATTTTGAAATTGTCAGAGCCAACCTTTTTGAAAATGGCGACAGAAAAGTTTCTGACCGCATTCTTACTTATGGATTGTTTGTCGATCCACCATTGGGAAGGGCAGGTATCAATCTACAGGAAGCCAAAGAAAAAGGAATGAACGTGTTGGTAGGTTATCGGGAAATGAAAAAAGTGGCCAGGGCAAAAGAAAAAGGGGAGACCGACGGCTTTATGAGGGTGATTGTGGATGCGGATTCCAACAAAATCCTAGGCGCGACTGTTCTAGGTGTAGGAGGGGATGAAATCATCAGCGGGATCTTGAATGTCATGTATGCTGATGCACCTTATACGGTCATCCGGGATTCGGTGCAGGTACATCCAACTGTTTCAGAGTTAATTCCGACTTTGCTGGAGGATCTGGAATAAGAATTAAGACTTGAGACACAAGACACAAGATATTAGACTTGAATGATATTAAATTACCATTTTATTGGCATCATTGAGTACATACATACATATAGATAAATAAAAAATGAAAGCAATCTGGAACAATACCGTAATCGCAGAAAGTGATAAAACCATTCAAATAGAAGGAAATCACTATTTCCCGGCAGATACCATTAAAAAGGAGTTTTTTAAATCCTCCGATACACATAGTACTTGCCCTTGGAAAGGACAGGCTTCTTATTATTCGCTTGAGGTCAACGATGAGACCAACAAAGATGCAGCTTGGTATTACCCGGAGCCCAAACCTGCGGCCAGGGAAATCAAGGACCACGTTGCTTTCTGGAAAGGGGTCAAAGTGGAGCGATAAGCTCTTTAA
>NZ_JBGTCA010000159.1:0-11520 GCF_041749095.1 Aquiflexum sp.
CCACAGGATTATGGCAACAAGACCGATGTCCATTCTCTTTCTCTCCGAGACCACAACGGAAACGGACTTGCCCTTACCTTTCCGGAGCCCATGAATTTCAGTGTTCACGAATACGGCGTAGACCACTTGGATAGGGCCCTTTATCCCTTTCAGTTAAAAAAATCCGGGTTCATTACGCTGAATACGGATTATCGTGTATCAGGGGTAGGAGATACCGCCCGGTCTACGTTGGAAAAGTACCGGGTGAAAGCGACAACTTATCAGTTTGTGATTGAATTTTCACCTTTGCATTAAGGAGAAATCAAACAGCGGAGAAACCACACCGCAAACTAATTAAAACCACGAAATGCGATGGGAGTGAAAACCAATTCATGGCAGCCGCTGCTGGTATGGGGCCTTCTGGGGGCTATGCTCATTGTTATAATGGGCTTTGTATGGAAGTTCGGGAGCAACGTCCCGTCTTGGGATGGCTGGGACATGGTGCC
Source organism: Aquiflexum sp. (assembly GCF_041749095.1). Taxonomy (GTDB): domain Bacteria; phylum Bacteroidota; class Bacteroidia; order Cytophagales; family Cyclobacteriaceae; genus Aquiflexum. Next base: position 486 of record NZ_JBGTCA010000159.1, read on the forward strand.
TCCGCTCACAGGAAATCAGCCGGTCACGATGGAATGGCTATGGTCGTTGCACAATGAGCACCGGGTCCCTTTGCCCAGGCTTACTGCTTTGCTGCTATATGCGATCACGGGTATCAATTTCAAAATCGGGATGGCATTCGGGGTGTTGTTGATAGCGGTGTTGGCTTATGCCCTGATTTTTACAGCGAGCCGAATGCGCGGTTACACGAGCTGGACGGATGCCTTTTTTCCACTCTTGCTGTTGAATATCGGCCATGCCACCAATTACTTGTGGGCTTGGCAGATCCAGTATTTTCTATCGGTGCTGTTTGTCGGGATTGTGTTGGCGGTGCTGGCTCAAGCCCCTAAGCGTATATCAGAAAAAAATGCCACTACTGTAGTGGGGGCTTGCACTTTGGCGCTGATTCTGTGCGGCGGTAATGGCTTGCTGATAGTTCCTCCTTTGTTGATATGGATGGTCTTTGTGTTATTCATGCCTGGCATTGCACCGACTCTTAAAAGAGGACAGCGGACTTGGCTTGCCGGGCTGGTCTTGATGGCAACCTCGCTGACAGCCGCTTATTTTATCGGATATGAAGGAGTGCCGTATCATCCGGATGGAAAAAGCGGCTGGACTATGATACGTACTATTACCCAGTTATATACGATCGGTCTGGGCCCAGGGCTTTATCTGGCATGGCCCTTATCCGGGGTGGCGGCACTGTTGGGGCTGTTGGCAGGATTTTGGCAGTTGGCAAAAAATATCCCGCAACATAGCGAGCGGTTCCGAGCTACAGGCTTGATGGCTTTACTGGCCGGCCTGTCAATCTTATGTGTCGCTATTGGCCATGGCCGAGATAACTTGAGCCTCACCTCGGGTCAGATCGGCACGAACTTCGTGTTCGAGATCCGTTACTATCTACTGATTGTGCCCGTTTGGTGTGCTTTGTACTTGATATTCAGCATCTACAGCTCGCCCCGATTCAATATTTTCGGGCGGGCCGTCTTGTGTTTAGCCACATTGCTACTCCTTTGGCCTAACACACAGATAGGGTGGGGCTACGGAAAATATTTGAGGGCGAATTTAGGATCCTTTGAAGAGGATATGCGTGCCGGTCTTCCTGCTCACGAACTGATTATACGCCACGGCGATTTTCTTCACGTAAACCAGGATATATTAACTGACTATTTGCCGATGCTCCGTAAGGCTCAGGTTGGCGCCTTTGTTGCCTTAAAGCAGGATCCAATCTTCGAAGAGATACAGATACCGTATAGCTATCGGACCGCAGAACGGATTGTATTTCAAGGGGATACCGCTTTCACAGAGGACTATCTTGGGTACGTCGGATTTGTACTGCCTGAATCCCGTCACGTCCATGGTGTGACGCTTAAATTCACCAATTCAGACTTGAAAAAAGCAGCACCTTTCCGAATGTACTTCTGGAGCGGCAAAAAAATGAAACAAAATATCGGTCACAATGTATGGAAAGAGGGTTATAATAGTATTTTCTATCAGCCGACAGGCGACCGTATGAACTGGGAAAGAGCCACTTGGCTGAAACAACTGGACACGATATCCACTACAACAGTTTGGATAAATGATATGCTACAGGAGTTCAGGATTTACCCTGATTTAGAGCCCTGTGCTTTTTTTCTGGTAGAAGTTAAACTACTTGTAGCAAGGAAGGAAGATTGATATTGCGTTGTCCGAAGTCTCTGGCTTCGTGACGCTGAGTATTAGCGTTTGTAACGCTAGTAGAAAGGATCCCTTTTTTATACAATTTGATCCTATTTTGGACTTTTGGAGATTCCTCCTTGCGTACAAATGACAGATTTGTAATTGATGGTTTTGAACTATAAAAAGCATTTAAGTCTATAAAGAACTTTGCCTTGTCACCTCGACGTCAGGAGAGGTCTGCAGCCCTTCTTGATGGCATATCCCTTTCTGAACATTTCCAAAATGTTAATTACTCGGAATGACGGCAGATGGTCGGAATGGTGGCGTTGTCCGAAGCCTCTGGCTTCGTGACGCTGAGTATTGGCGTTTGTAACGCTAGTAGTAAAGATCCCCTTTTTATACAATTTGATCCTTTTTGTGGACTTTTAGAGATTCCTCCTGACGTCAGAATGACGAGGGGGTGGTCGGAATGGTGGCGTTGTTCAAAGCCTTTGGCTTCTTGACGCTGAGTCTTAGCATTTGTAACGCTACTAGTAAAGAACTTTTTTTTATACCATTAGATCCTTTTGTGGACTATTGGGGATTCCTCTTGACGTCGGATTGACGGAAAGGGGTAGAAATGATGTGGAGAATTAAAATAAGACGTTTTCGGGACCATTAGAGATCCCTCCTGACGGAATGACGGAACAGAACGGTCAAAACGCTCATTTCAACTACAATATAAGTTTTATGTTTATGTGTAAAAATTTGTATGACCTGTCTCAAATTTTGGTTTGTACAATGAAGTTTTGGAAAAGGAAAAAACTATCCCCAAAATTGAAAATGATTTAAGGATCATCACCCATCTGAAAGCTTAATCACCCAGGTCAAGCAATCGGTAAATTGAAGTAGGCCGGCTTTTTTAAAGTCGGAGGGGAGACTACACCCTAAACTTAATTTATTAAGCCCTAAACAATTGTATTATGAGATTTTGCTTGTTGATTTCAATTTGGCTCCTGAGCTTCTTTACTATCGCCGATGCTTTTGGACAATCCCCTTCCCTACCTGCTTTCCCCGGTGCTGAGGGGTTCGGGAAATATGCCACAGGTGGCCGTGGAGGTGCGGTATATATCGTCACCAATCTTAATGACAGCGGAACAGGAAGCCTGCGATGGGCACTCGAAGCCATTGAACCCAGAACAGTGGTCTTTGAAGTATCCGGAAATATCGAACTGAAAAGCCAAATCAATGTCAGGAGCGGTAATTTAACCGTAGCCGGACAGACTGCACCTGGTGATGGCATCACCCTTAAAAATTACCCCTTGGTCATCCGCAATACAAGCAATATCATCCTCAGATTTATCCGGTCTAGAATGGGAGACCTGAATTGGGTAGATGGGGATGCACTAACTGTCAGACGGGATAGTGATGGCGTAAGCCCTGACAACATTATCATCGACCATTGTTCCTTTTCTTGGGGCACTGATGAAACATTGTCAATAGTCAATTCAAAGAACATCACCATACAAAACTGCATCATTTCAGAAGGGCTCCATGATTCTGCAAATGCAAAAGGACCGCACTCATATGGAGGAATCATTTCAGGCCAGAACATCTCCATCTATAATAACTTAATAAGCCACTTTAAAGAAAGGAATTTGCAATTTCAGAAAGGAAGCGCCTTCCAAAGAAAAGAATCTTTGATTGATTTCAGGAACAATGTTGTTTTCAATTGGTCCCATCGGTCTAGTGACGGAGGCACTGAATCCAACGTCAACCTGTATCAAAACTATTATAAAGCAGGACCTGCCTCCTTCGAGACTGGCCGCCCCGACCACATCATGAATGCACTAATGGCTAATAGTGACCCTTCTACATATGGGTTGTTATATTTGGAAGGCAATAAAATGGGGCACAGCCTTGTGGTAGAACAAGATCAGTGGGCAGGAGTAAGGCTTTCCTCAAGTAGTTTAACAAAGGAGTACCTCCACCTACTTCAAAATAGGGACAGTAAGGGAAATTTGGCTCCGCATTATATCTCTCCAGGTATTTACAGCCATACGCATACCGCAGACAACGCCTATGTTTCCGTATTAGAAAAAGCGGGGGCAAGTCTATCGCGTGATCAGGTGGACCAAAGGATTGTGCAGGAAGTCAGCACAGGGAAAGTGACTTTTAAAGGATCCAAAACGGGGCTTTCAGGAATCATCGATAGCCAAAAAGATGTTGGGGGATGGCCGCAACTGAAATCCCTGCCTGCACCCAAAGACACGGATCGAGATGGTATGCCCGATGAATGGGAAATCGCCAATGGACTGGATCCCAAAAAAGCAGATGATAAAGGCTATAACTTAAGCAAGGAATATACAAATATTGAAGTTTATATCAACAGTCTGATTGACCAGAACAGTCCAATTGCCCCAACTTCAATAATTGAAGTATCCGGAATTACAACTACACCAAAAACTGCTACTTTGGATAAAGGGAAGACACTTCAGATTTATCCAACTATTTCTCCCTCAAATGCCAGCAACAAAAAGGTAATTTGGACATCTTCCAATACCAAAGTAGCTACAGTCAATGCAAGTGGCTTGGTTACAGCAATAGAATTGGGTTCGGCTACCATAACCGCAATAACTGAGGATGGTGGCTTTACCGCCAAAACGGAAATTACTGTTATAGAAAATAACAATTCTTTTGGCGTAGAAAGTTTTACACTGATAGATGCTGGAAGTAATACAGCAATCGCGCCCTTGTCAAATGGGGATGAGTTAAACCTGGAAGATATTCAAAATAAAAGTCTGAACTTCAGGGCCAATATCAACCCTATTGAAGTAGGATCTGTTTATTTTTCATTAAAAGGCCCTGTCAACTCATCCCGGACAGACAATGGCTATACTTATGATTTACTGAACAATGCCGGACTTTCACTTCCTGCAGGTAATTATACCCTTACCGCTATCCCTTATGCTGAAAGAGACAGAGGCGGTACACAAGGAACGGAACTGACCATTGCATTTTCAATCATTGAGCAGGATTATAATCCACTCAATTTATCCTTCGGGGTTGAAACTTTTACTTTGATAGATGCCGGTAGCAATACCTCCATTTCGGAAATGTCTGATGGTGACGAACTGGATCTGGCAAATATTCGAATCTTAAGTCTTAATTTTAGAGCGAATACAAATCCGATTGAGGTAGGTAGCGTCTATTTATCCCTGGAAGGTCCTATAAATCATTCCAAAACTGAAAATGTGGCCCCTTATGCACTTTTTGGAGATAGAGATGGTGTTTATAATGGGAGTTTGTTGACTATGGGCAATTATACCCTGACCGCCATCCCCTATTCTGAAAGCAACCGTGGTGGTTCTGCAGGTAAAGCACTGACCATTAAGTTTGAAGTAATAGATTCCGAAAAAGTAGTAGTGCCTACCACACCAGTTTTGATTTCCCCGGCAGACGGGTCAAAGGATTTGGATACTTCCATCAAGCTTTCCTGGAAGAATGTTGAAAACGCAGATACTTACAGGTTACAGGTTTCATTGACCAAAGATTTCTCCAATAGAGTTTTGGATAGCAGCAGTTTAAAAGAGACTTATTTTCAATTAGGGAATTTGGAAGAGGGGAAAACATATTATTGGAGGGTAAGGGCTACTAATACCGCTGGAAACAGCAGCTATACGGCCACTTGGAGTTTTTCTACAAAAGCCTCTGTGTTGGCACCATCAGCACCTAAACTGTCCAGTCCTGAATCCGGCACATTGGTAAAACCGGAACAAATTGTGCTCGAATGGATTCCGGTGGATGCGGCAGAAAAATACGAAGTTCAGGTTTCTACTTATTCCAATTTCAGTCAGGGTATTGCTTATCAAAACAGCAATCTAACTACTCATAAAGTAGTGGTTGACCTTGACCCTGATAAAATATATTTCTGGAGAGTTCGGGCTGTCAATGTAGCGGGTACGAGCCCCTATTCTACCGTATGGAGTTTGATTACGGAATCCCTAACGCCTTTGGATTCATCCATATTATTGAGCCCCAAGAATGGCGCCGTTATACAGGAAACCAGGATAGATTTGGTATGGGATGGCGTAGATGAGGCATCGGATTATAAGCTTGAATTATCCGGTGATCAATCCTTTAGTAAAATTGTGGCTAGCCATACCGGTCTTAAAGTAACATATGCAACAATTGAAAATCTACAACCTGGGACAACCTATTATTGGAGAGTAACTGCTTCAGGAAGCAGGCCGGAAAGTCAATCTGAGATTTGGAGCTTTTCCGTCGCTGAAGCCGAAGAAGAAGTGGAGGTACCGCTGGAAATTAATGTCTTTCCAAATCCATTCCGGGAATATATTAATATTGAATTTTCCAAGCAGATTGAAGAAGATGTATTTGTATTACTCTTTGATAATAAGGGCAAAACAGTGTTGGAAAAACAGATTAAAAATCCAGGTAAGGATATTAATCTTACAATGCCTCAGGGAATGGCGAATGGGCCTTACAATTTAAGAATCCAAAGTTCAAAATTTGTGGAATCAAGGAAAGTAGTTAAAAGGTAAACTTTAAATGATTTAATATGAATGTATTAAAAAACAGGCGGATCTAGTTCCGGCCTGTTTTTTTTATTTGAAACCTTAGATTTCGCATAAGAGCCAATGCGAGTGTCCTCACTCACATCATTATGGAGTTCGGAACTTAAATGAATGAATTAAATCGTCCGTACCTACGGTACTTTTGGGTTGGTCTAATTAATTTGATCCCGGCAATAAATTACCGGGCTATAATTTCGTTCATGCCTACGGCATTTTCCTTCCCTAACGTCATTTTCTTCTGAACATTTTCAAAATGTTGAATACTCGGGATGACGCCTCCCCGCCGTAAGAAGGGTTAACTTAATGTCATTTCCAGTCTTTAAATGCCATTTTTCATTGCTCAGAAAGACGAACAAGATGGCGCTAAAAAAAATTCTTTCAGCTTGGCTAAAAAGGCAAGGTATTTGCTTAAAAAAAATTTCATCCTTTACAAGGGATATTAAAAAAATTTATAAGCCTTAGTTATTTCTGACATGTTAACCTTTAATAAGCCATCCTCATGGAGGATTTATTGTATTTTTATTTTTATTGTCTTTCTCTCCATTCCGCTAAAAGCACAAAATTATCCTGTATCGGATTATGATCCTAACCTTCAGCAAGTAATTGCCTTTCCCGGTGCGGAGGGATTTGGGAAGTATGCCACCGGAGGCAGGGGTGGACAGGTAATCAAAGTCACCAATCTCAATGATTCAGGTCCCGGTAGCTTTAGGGAAGCTGTTGGATCGGTCGGCCCAAGGATTGTCGTTTTTGAAGTGTCCGGAACCATAGAACTAAAAAGCCAAATCAATATCCGTAGCAGCAACAGTCATTTAACTGTTGCCGGACAGACCGCACCCGGAGATGGCATCACACTCAAAAATTACCCCTTGGTCATCCGCAGTGCAAACAACATCATCATCCGATATATCCGGTCAAGAATGGGGGACTTACAAAAATTTACAGGAAATGCATTCAACATCAGACAAGATAGCAATCAATCCATTCCAGAAAATATCATCATCGACCATTGTTCCTTTTCATGGGGAACTGATGAAACCATGTCAATAGTCAATTCCAGAAACATTACCATACAAAACTCCATCATTTCAGAAGGGCTTAATGCTTCTATACATGAAAAAGGGGAACATGGTTATGGTGGAATCATTTCCGGGCAGAACATTTCGGTCTATAATAACTTAATCAGCCATTTTGTAGAAAGGAATTTTCTATTTCATACCGGGAGCTCCTTCCAAAGAGCGGAATCCTTGATTGATTTCCGGAACAATGTCGTTTACAATTGGTTCCATAGGGCAAGTGATGGCGGTACTGATTCCAACATCAACCTGTTTAACAATTATTATAAAGCCGGCCCTGCCTCTTTCGAGGGCGGCACTCCTGACTACATCATGAATCCACTTGGCGACCCTGATACTTACGGTTTGTTTTACTTGGAAGGCAATAAACTACAGCACAGGCCTGAAGTAGAGAAGGATCAGTGGTCAGGTGTAAGGCTACAATCAGGTGATTTGACAGATAAGTACATGCACCTTACCCAAAATAGGGATAAGAATGGCAAACTGATCCCATTCCCTATTCCTGAGGGGATATACAGTGAATATAGGACAGCAACCCAAGCCTATCAATCAGTAACTGATTTTGCGGGGGCAAGTCTTGTAAGAGATGGGGTAGATATCAGAATTGTGAAGGAAACCCGTAACGGCACAAACACCTATAAGGGATCAAAGACAGGGCTTTTGGGTATCATTGACAGTCAAAAGGATGTGGGGGGATGGCCTGTGTTAAAAAGTCTTTCTGCCCCTGTGGATTCAGATGGTGATGGCATACCTGATTCCTGGGAGAATACCAACAATCTGGATCCAAAATCCCTCAATGACAAGGATCATAACCTAAGTCCTTACTATACAAATATTGAAGTCTATATCAACAGCCTTGTACAGGACATTCTTGTACAACAAAATCAGGGAGCACCAAACCAAGCTGAATTGGTTTTACCTGCCAATAATGAAAGTATCAGTCCCGTGGATTTGAGTTTTGCCTGGAAGCCTCTTAACAATGCCAGCGAGTACCGAATTCAGATTTCTAAAAACAGTGACTTCAGTAGCAATGTGATCAATATCAATAACATCAAAACTTACAGCTTGGTTTACCCGGAATTGGATGCCAACAGCACATATTATTGGCGGGTCAGGGCGAGCAATGGTTTTGGCAACGGGGCTTACTCTACTGTAAGATTATTTAAAACGGGCAGCAAAAATATTTCTCCGGCTAGAACCTTGTTGCTTTCTCCGGAAAATCAGAAGAATAATGTGGGTTTAAGTCCTGTATTTCATTGGGCCAAAGTCCCCAATACAGATTCCTATCAAATACAGGTTTCGGGTACATCTGATTTTTCCAATTTAATCGTAAACCAAAGTAATATTACTGAGAACGTTTATCAATCTCCTCAACTAAAAGAAAACAGCACCCATTATTGGCGGGTAAGGGCCAGAAACGAAAATGGAACGGGTTCCTATTCGACTGTAAGCTCTTTCAAAACCTTAAATTTTTCCGATAGTCCGGAAAGCGTTGTTCCTGTCAGTCCGATCAATCAAATCCAGATTTCCCCACTCAAGGTTAATGTGAAATGGTTAACGCAGGAAACTGCGGAGAATTACCAAGTCCAAATTGCCACAGACTTTTCTTTTTCCAACCTGGTTTTCAACAAAAGCAGACTTACAGGAACTCAATTGGAAATTCCAAACCTCGATCCCAATAAAACTTATTATTGGCGAATAAGGGGGGTAAATCGTTCTGGTACTGGAAGATATTCCGCTACTAATCAGTTTAAAACCTTAGCACTTGATGCACCACAAGAGTTACCTGATACGGAAAAGGATATCAATACACTGCTAAACAATGGTTTGATAGGTTATTGGCCTATGGATGAAGGAAGCGGTAACCGCATGATGGACCAATCGGGCAAGGGAAATCATGCCACGATTGTCAATGCCAATGGTGTTACCTGGAAAGCAGGTATGGTGAACAAAGCGATTAGTCTTAGTGGACATAGTGATAGATTTGGCAGGGCATCCCACAACAGTTCCTTGGCTATTCCCAAGGCTGTGACGATTGCTGCTTGGGTCAAACCTTCAGTGATGGGCCGAAACAGCATTATCAGTAAATCAGATAGTAACGGAAACGGTTTTGAATTGTGGCTGGACCTTAACGGACAAATCGTATTCCGTCTCAATCGGGGCAAAGACGGATCTACCTACAGGCTGCTTTCCAATTTTAATTACAGTAACTTGGTAGGCAAATGGTTCCATATAGCTGCGACATTCGATGGCAACTACCATAAAATTTACATCAATGGAGAGGAGGATATATCCCGTACCTATTTTAACTCTTTTGAAATCGGTACCAATTCAGGAGTATTGGTCATTGGTGCTATAGGCACGATACAACGCTTTAAAGGTGAAATGGATGAACTTCGATTGTATGAAAGGGCTTTTAGTGATGTTGAAATCCCCCTTCTGCTGAGAGTACAATCCCCTCCTCCACCTCAAAGCCAAATGTCTTCAGGTAATTTAGTCGGCCATTGGAAAATGGACGAGGGCAGTGGCAATAAGCTTCTCGACGATTCGGGAAATGGTAATGATGCCAACATCATCAGAACCAGCGGTGTCACTTGGATAACTGGTGTAGAAGGTCTCGCACTCAACCTTGACGGTGGAACCGGAAGGTACGGTGAAGTAGCCCATAACAGCAGCCTGGAAATCAAAGATGCCATCAGCATTGCAGCTTGGGTAAATCCAAACGTGGTGGGCAGGAACACTGTTATCAGCAAATCCGACGGGAACGTTTTTGAGCTTACCCTCAACAATGACGGCATCATTGATTTTTACCTCAATCGGGGCTCGGCAGATTCTTACAGGCTGAGGTCAAAATACAATTATACACGGGACATAGGCAATTGGATTCACGTGACTGCCACATTTGACGGTAGCAATAGCAAAATTTATATCAACGGCATCGAGGATGTTTCGGGAAGCTCTTCGCCTTTTACCATTGGAACATTCTCCGGAGACCTTTCCATAGCAGCAAACGGAACTATCCAAAGATTTAAAGGAAGCTTGGATGACCTTAGACTATATAGCGGGGTACTTAGTGTCAATGAAATCGAGGATTTAGCTTCCAATAGCAAAACAATGCGCATATTGCAAAGAGGATCCAAAACCAATACTGCAATTCCTAAAGAAGATTCATTTCAGTCAGAAGCATCCATCGTTCCCGAAAATAGAGAGGAAAGGATAGCCCCTGTACTTTATCCCAATCCTGCAGAATCATGGATTCAGGTGATGTCCCTGTGGCAAAAAGATGGAACGATGAAAGGTCAGGTGTATGATATGAAGGGTGTGCTTTTGATGGAAAAGGAATTTGAAGTGCATTCCTTCAGTATAGAAATTGACCTCTCACCTATGAACCTGAAAACAGGCAATTATATGTTGATATTACAGGATACACAGCATAGGGAAGTGTTTAGATTTATTAAAAAATAAAGTTAACAGGAATTTGCTTGGGTAAGAGAGGAGATAAAAACGGCTGTGCCGCTTTTATCTCCTCTCTTTTTTTATGAAATCTTTTTTATCACGAATCCAATAATTTTGAACTATCAAATGTTCAGAAAAGGAATGACATCAGGTTACCTTTCAGGCAGCCGTCATTCCGAGTAATTAACATTTTGGAAATGTTCAGAAAATATAATGACATTAGTTTGGCTTATATATGATTAATTTAAACGAAATTAATGTAAAACCAGTAAATA
>NZ_JBGTCA010000160.1:0-2048 GCF_041749095.1 Aquiflexum sp.
TTTAATGATGATGGCAGTGATTGTATTTTACTGCCCAAAAACCCTTGCACAGGAAGGGACAGAGGTTTCAGATGAAGTATTGTTGGAACTTTACAAGGGTGCCAGGGTAAATGATGTCGTGGATGGCATGGTGACAGTAGGCTATATGGATGTGGGTGTAATGGACCAAAAGATTGCCCCGCTTTGGAAAGATGTCGAAACGATGAGCCACCGGATTTCAGGAATTGCTGTCACAGTGAGGTATGGCCCAACCAATAGACCCATGCATCCCGGAGCTGATTTGACCAAGCCTGAAAATTATGAGGAATACCGAAAATGGCGTGGAATGTGGTACTCGCAACTTTCCACAGAACCCTTTCAGGAATATATTAAACCAGGTTCCATTATCGTTATGGATAACAAAGATGACAATGATACGGGAACCACCGGTTCAAAAAATATAATGGACTGGCAGGAAAAAGGGGCAGTTGGTCTGGTGGCAGCTGGAGGAGTACGGGATATCGATGAAGTGAACCGGCAAAAGAATCCAGTCTACATGAATTATTTTGAGCGTGGCAGAGGAGAAAGGATAGGAAGAAACGAAGTTATAGATGTGCAGCGGCCGGTTGTGGTTGGAGGCTGTCTGGTTTACCCTGGGGATGTGATAGTTGCCGATGCAGATGGCGTGGTAGTGGTCCCCAGAAGGGTGGCCGTTAGGGTTGGTCAGATTGCCTATATGGAACTGGTGGATGATATGAAAGGCCGTAAGGAGCTTTACGAAAAAACCGGTCGGAAGATTGACGAAACAGTTTCCGTTCCTGAGGAGCCAGCTGAGTTTTTCAAACGGCATGGATTACCAAGTGATCCAAATAAACCCGATAATTGATCTAAAAATCAATCAATCCAGAATTTACCCTATTTATCTGATATAGGGTATATTTCTATAAATATCCTCAATGATGCAAGTAACTGTATAACACCAATGGCAAGTTTGACTAAATCAGAAACTCAGTCCGAGCAATCGGGATCCAACTTCGCCACTTCTGTCTTCTTGATCCGTGTAAACCTTTACAATACATTTATAATAAAGAACCGAATTGAACACTAATTCCCCGAATGAAACAGCAGCTTTATGGCTTCATCGCCCTTACATTCTTGATATCCAATTTTCTACTTTCCGCGTGTCATCCTTCAAATGTATCCAGGGAAAATCGAATTTCAACAGATGAGGATGTCATTGGTAGCGGTCAGGTAATGTTTCAAAACCACTGTAGTGGCTGCCATAGTTTTGTGCAGGATGGAATCGGACCTCATTTGGGTGGATTGACGGAAGAGGTTAACGTCGGGTGGATCAGGGATTTTATCCAAAATCCGGCAGAAATGATCAATTCAGAAGATCAAAGGGCAAAGGAAATATTCGGAAGGTTCGAAAGTTACATGCCGCCATTTGACCATTTGCCTAACGAAGAAATAGATGCCATCATCGCCTATATGCACCAGTATCCTGAGCCGGACGACAAGGTGGTTTTGCGGACGGATGAAATTGACAATCCCATCCCAGAACCCATTCCTCTATCAGGTTGGGTGGTTGAGCTTGAATTGATGCACCAATTTCCCGCATCAAGTGAAGAAATGCCTATTACCCGAATCAACAAGCTGGATTATAGGCCGGATACCAAGCAACTTTTCATGTTGGATCTAAGAGGAAAATTATACCAATTGGAAGAAGGAACCGAAAAAGTTTACCTGGATATGGCGACTCAAAAACCGGATTTTATCCCCGTCCCCGGATTGGCAACTGGCTTTGGAAGTTTTGCCTTTCACCCGGAATTTTCGCATAACGGCCTGCTGTACACAACCCATACCGAACCCGCGGGGACCGGACCTGCTGATTTCTCCTATGCAGATTCTATAAAAACCACCTTGCAATGGGTCTTATCTGAATGGAAAACCCAGGCAATAACCGAAGTCCCCTTTGTTGGAAACAGCAGAGAATTGTTTCGCATTGATATGTTTTCCGGTGTTCATGGGGTCCAGGAAATTACATTTAATCCGAAAGCCCAACCTGG
>NZ_JBGTCA010000161.1:0-5345 GCF_041749095.1 Aquiflexum sp.
GAGATGCAGATCAAAGCTGCTAAATCTGGTTTGAAATCCACAGAAGTCCCTGTGGATTACCGTAAGCGGATAGGAGTGAGTAAAGTCAGCGGGACGGTAAAAGGAGTTTTTGGTGCGGGATGGAAGATATTGTGGACGATATGGAGGTATAGGTAAGAATAATTGAGTTGATTGTTCCAATACATCACTTTTGAATAACATAAAATGGAATATTATAAGATGCTACATTTCCATTGCCGTCGAATGCAAAAACAAAAATCCGGTAGGGTCCTTCGTCTTTAGGAGCAATAAATTGAATTGTATTTTCATCAACTTTCTGAATCAAATGCTCCATATTGTAATTTTTAATTTCGAAATCATTGCTATAGATTTCAACAAAGTAATTTTCTTCGGGTCTAATTTCCCACTTGTATCTAAGGGAGTCTCCTTCGGAGTCATCAGTGTCTGCAATTGCATTATATATCTGATTGCTTTCCAAATAGACGTTGTCATTAACCAATCCTTGATTTGTTTCGATTGATAAATCATTAACATTTGGAGCTAAGTTTTCCGCTCTTTCACCCGACCATGCATATTTCAGAAAATTAACTGAAGCTGTTTCCGATCCATCTTTAGAAAATAAACTGAACCAGGTATGGGTAGCTTCATGCTTAAATCCCCAATAGAAAGCATAACTGCCTAAGAATAATGTGGTATCTTTATTTATATTATTCCAATATTTTTCCATCATTTCTCTTTTTTCAGAATTTTTTAATTCTTTTGGGGCTCCCCATTCGGTATCAGTAACTTCCCAATGACCATTAGGCCCCCATTCAGATAATATGTAAGCCTTACCCCATCCTTTTTTTTCATAAACTCTGTCATACATATTACCAAGAGTTTTAAATGCATTGAAACCTAAAATATCAATATTTGGCATGATGTACCGATATGATCCTATTTTATTTTTTTTTGAGAAAACATCTACTGCTGTCATAGTAGGATGATTTGGATCAACTTCCTTGATCATTTTGGCCACTTTATCTATTGTATGAAAAATCAAAAATCTTTTTCCTCCACCAAAGAATTGTAATTCGTTTCCTACACCCCACATCAGTAATGCAGGATGGTCCTTGTATTTTTCAATAATGGGCCGAAGTTCTTCTATCTTTTTATTCACTTCCCAAAATTTCCAGTAATTGAAATTGTATCCCCAAGCTTGTCTCCCTATTTCAAGGCCTAATGTAACTGTTAATCCCAATTCATGGGCTTCATCCAATAGCCTATCAGCATCATGTAGGCTCCACGTCCTGATCGAATTTCCCCCATATAATGCTACTTTATCTAAATGTTCGGTGCCAGCGGCCCCTTTTATAGAATATGGTTCTCCATGTCTATACAGCATGGCCTTTCCATCTTGATACCTTACCTCAACTGTAGGATTATGATTTTCTTGTTCTTGGTTGCTACACGAAAAAAGTAGGCCTATATAGATTAAAAATAAGGTAGTTTTTAATCCCTTTGAAATATCGATCATATTATGTTACTTTTGAATAAATATCACCCCAAATTTAAATGAAAATTTATCATTTCTAATTAATTATTTTTTTTATATTAAAAAATTTGCATTTTATATATAAAATAAAGTAATTTGAATTGCTTATCACCCTCGCTATTATTATTATTATGAACCGAAAGCTGTTTCTCGGCAAATTAATTCTTATTATTGGAATCCTGTCATTGATTATTTTTTTATATGGTTTTTTTACTGAAGTTGGAATTGGACATAAAGTCTTATATTACCTTCTTACGATTTCTTTATTTTTCAAATTGTTAAAGGTAGGCTTTGAATGGTACCATTATGCCGGATTGCCAGAACTCCGAGACAAATCACCAAAGCCGAAACTACCTTTAAAACATTACACTGTGGATATGCTCACCACCTTTTGTCCCGGTGAGCCTTATAAAATGCTTGAGAATACCTTGAGGGCCTTGGTGGCAGTAAAATATCCTCATACCACCTATCTCTGTGATGAAGGCGATGATGCTTTTGCGAAAAAACTATGTGCCGAACTTGGTGTAGTACATGTCACCCGTGAAACTCATGAAAATGCCAAAGCAGGAAATATCAACAATGCTTTAAAACAAGCGAAAGGAGAAATCTGTGTAATTCTCGATCCGGATCATGCGCCTTATCCGGAATTTTTAGACCATGTGTTGCATCATTTTGATGATCCTGAAATAGGCTATGTGCAGGTAGTGCAATCCTATGGCAACCAAAAAGAATCTTTTATCGCCCAAGGAGCAGCTGAACAGACCTACACATTTTATGGGCCCTACATGCAGGCCATGGGCGAATATGGAACATCACAAGCAATTGGTGCCAATTGTACTTTTAGAAGGGCTGCACTTGATTCTATAGGGGGACATGCAGCAGGACTGACAGAAGATATGCACACTTCCATGTTACTTCATGCAAAAGGTTGGAAATCCGTTTATGAACCTGTAATTCTATCACGCGGACAGGTCCCCAGCAGCATTTCTGCCTATTACAAACAACAGATAAAGTGGAGTAGGGGAACATTTGACTTATGGTTGAACCTTTTCCCCAAGCTGTTTTTTAAATTTACTTGGAGGCAAAAGTTGCATTATGGACTGTTGCCTGTTTATTATTTGTTTGGCCTAATTGGCCTAATTGATTTTGTAGTGCCTGTTTATTCCTTGTTCACAGGGGAATATCCATGGCTGATGGATCCCAAGGTGTTCTTTGTTTTTTTTACACCTTTTTTCCTTTTGAATTTGATCTACAGATTTTATGCCCAAGGATGGCTCAATCATCAGGAGGAAAAAGGAGCCCATTTAATGGGTGGTATTTTAAGGGTAGGTACTTGGTGGATATTTATCATTGGCTTTGTCTACACCTTGTTTAATATTAAAGTCCCTTACATTCCAACCCCAAAGGAACATACTACCAAGAGAGAGTTTTTGTTGGGGTTACCCAATCTACTAGTAGCTTTGATTTCTGTTATTGCAGTCGTTTATGGATTGTCCACAGATTGGCAACCCTATAGCATGTTGATGGCACTTTTTGCTTTGATCAATGCAGTGGTTTTATTTGTTGCCTTTGCCATTGGACAGTCTACTTGGGTATACAAATCGAAAAGTTCAGTGAATACGTTTAGAGGCACCTTCGCTATTCAAAAAAAGAACCTATCTTATCTTAAATTAAGCAGGATAGCATTTCATGTTGCCTTGGTGTTCATGTTGTTTACTACCTCAATTTTTATCATAAGCTCATTTAAAATTGGGAATTCAGAATATCTGGATCCAAAATTAAAACCCCCAATTGAAAAAGAGTTGGGTGGATTTTACACTGGAATTTACAATCCTCATTTTGATTTCGAATCAGATATTGCCTTGATCCGAGATTTGGAAACCAAGGCAGGCCATCAATGGTCTATCATTTCTTCATACCTCGCTTGGGGAGACGGACCATTGCCTATAGAAAAATGGCAAAAAATTATCAGTCATGGTGCTATCCCCATGGTTACTTGGGAACCATGGTCCAATCTATTTGAAGCTTATTCAGAAGTAGAGGACCTTAAAAACAACCGTAAGATATTTCAATACATTAATGATGGTTATTTTGATGCCTATATCGATCAGATGGCAGAGGCATTGAGAGACCTCAATTCTCCGGTTTTTTTAAGATTTGCGCATGAAATGGAAAATCCCATGTATTCCTGGTCCAAATCGGGGGCCAATACACCTGAGGAATTTGTGGAAGCATGGAAGTATGTACATCTCCGATTTGAAAAGGTTGGTGCACACAATGTTTCATGGGTATGGAGCCCCTGGTCCACAGCCGGATTTGAGTCTTATTTTCCTTACGGAAATGATAGTTCTTACAATCAATATGTGGACTGGATCAGTTTAACGGCCTTAAATTATGGTTTGGCCAGTGATGAGCAAACCTCAAGGAGTTTTAACAAAATATATTTACCGTTTAAAAAACAAATTGAGCAAAAAGGTTTAAACCTACCGGTAATGTTAGCCGAGTTTGGTTCTACCTCCTACAGTGGAGATGGTAATATATGGGTAAAAGAATCCCTTCAAAAAATCAAAGCCAATCATCCGGAAATCAAGGCCGCAGTGCTTTTTTACAGTGATTTAGATAAGAACTGGATTACTGAATGGCGGCCTGCTGAAAATGAAAATTTTATTAATTGGACGTTTGATCTTCGTAATATGGGAGATGCCTTTGCTGGGTTTGATTTATTTGAGGAGAGAAATTATTTGGTTAAACCTGATATCATCCCAAATAATGGCATCGTTCCCAAAATGTTAAAAGAAGAAAATGGTTATCATGAGCTTTGGGTGGAAGGTCAGCCATTTTATATTAAAGGTGTTTGTTACAATACAGGACATGATTGGGAAGAAGGGTTTAATCCATTATCTAGGAAACAATTGGATACTGACTTTCAATTGATCAAAAATATGGGTGCAAATACCATCAGAAGGTATGAACCTAGCATCTATGACAGGAATATCCTGAAGGCGGCAAAAGACCATGATTTAAAAGTAATGTTTGGTTTTTGGTTTGACCCAAAAATTGATTATATGAAGGATAAGAAGGAATTAATGGCTTATGAAAGGAAAGTATTGGCTCAAGTTAGGAAATACAAAAATGATGAAAGTATCATTGCCTGGAATATTGGTAATGAAACATGGGGACTTTTGAAAAAGCATTATGCTGAACCATATCTGACCATGATAAGGAGAAGCTATTTAGAATTTTTGGATGATTTAGCGATTAAGATAAAAAAGATTGATCCCGAAAGACCGGTTTTCTCTTCAGAAGAACATGACAATGAAAGATTAATCGGCGCTATAATTCAATATAGAGCGTTTGCTCCTCATGTCGATGTGATTGGGGTCAATTCATATTATGAAAAAAATATCAATCAACTTGATTCAATTATGAGTTATGCATATCCTGGCAAGCCTTATGTGGTGACTGAGTTTGGTCCAAAAGGATATTGGAATAAGGAATTGGGAGATTATAGGAACGATAGTATATTGATTGAACTTTCTTCACTTATCAAAGCTGAATGGTATAAAAAGCAGTGGACAGAATATATTTTCCAAAACAAAGGAAGAAATTTAGGGGGTATGGCTTTTAGTTGGATGGACAGGTATGAGGGTACCGCTACTTGGTTTGGAATAACCGATTACAGGGGTAGGTTAAAACCTGCTTATTACTACCTGCAAAATGCATGGTTAAGTGATGAATCTTTGCCAAAGTCCTTTCCCGATATTTCTATTGTAGGGCATTGGGATTATCAATATTCTGGAGAAAGTATTTG
>NZ_JBGTCA010000162.1:0-22904 GCF_041749095.1 Aquiflexum sp.
TTGGGAGATGAATACGAATATTATTTCTACCGAACGCATCAGGGTGCGGAATGTGACTTGTTATTGGTCCGGTCCGGAAAAGTGAAATATGCCATCGAAATCAAAAATACCTTATCCCCAAAAATCAGCAAAGGCTTTAGGATCAGTATGGAAGACACCAAAGCAGAAAATGGAATATTGCTGTCAAGGATACAGGATAGTTATCCTCTTGATGCCAATATTCAAGCCATGGGACTTGGAGAATTCCTCCAAACGGTGGAAAGGTCTTCCTAGTCTACCAATCACAAAGTTTCGGAGCAGTCCTACCTACGGCAGCCAGGCGTCATGCTGATCCCGATTGCGGTAGAAACATCTCATGAGGTTCAGTTAATGATAGAATTAACATAAATAGAACCTCTAGAGATTCCTCGTACCTCGGAATGACGCCAGTCTTGAAGCCATTCCTGTTCTGTAAATACCAATTTTCTCCGCTACCAATGTCCATTCTAAGTATTTTTGCCATGGCTCATGGACATGGCGTGAATATTTCTTTATTCATAAAACAAACTTGGCAGGTAAAGCGATATCTCCGGCACATAGGTCACCAAGAGTAATACAAACAGACTGACCAACAAAAAGGGCAATCCTGCCCTGCTGATTTTTTCTAGGGATATTTTGCCGATGCTAGAAGCTACAAACAGACAAACACCAACAGGTGGGGTGGTCAGCCCAATCACCAGGTTCATCACCATGATCATGGCAAATTGAATCGGATCAACTCCCACATGAAGCGCCACGCCTAATAAGACTGGAAATAAGATCAAAAGCGCTGCGATGGTTTCCATAAATGCCCCTACAAAAAGGAGCAGAATATTGATCATCAGTAAGATCATAAACTTATTCTGCGTGAGATTCAACAGACTTTCTGCAATCAATTGGGGAATCTCCTCCACGGTCATGATCCAGGCAAAGAGGTTGGCAAAGCCCACCAATACCATCAGGGAAGCCGTCATCTTTGCTGATTCCAAAATGATTTTTGGCAACATGCCCACTTTAAGTTCCCTATACACCAACAAGCCGATCAAAATTGCATAGACGACTGCCACTATCGAAGCTTCGGTTGGAGTAAAGACACCACCTATGATCCCAAATAAAATCAACAAGGTCATCATAATGGCCCAAAAAGCCTGATAAAAACTTTTGGCCATGGTCAGAAATGGTACTCTCTTATTCTTTGGATATTTCCTTTTGACAGAAATAATGTAGGTCACCAACATCAACCCCATGCCTAACAGCAGACCGGGAATAATCCCCGCTATAAAAAGCTTCCCAACAGACAATCCTGTCAATGTTGCCGCAATGATCATGGGCAAACTTGGTGGGATAATCGGGCCAATCGTGGAGGAAGTGGCCGTAACAGCACAGGAAAAATCAGTGTCATAGCCTTCTTTTTCCATTGCTGGAATCATCACCGAACCTATACTTGCCGTATCGGCTATGGCTGTACCGGATATTCCTCCAAACAACATGGAAGCTCCGACATTGGCCAGGCCCAATCCACCCCGTATGTGTCCAAGAATGGCATTGCAAAATGCGATGATCCTTCCTGTAATGCCACTGGCATTCATCAGGTTTCCGGCAAGAATGAATCCTGGGATTGAGAGAAGAACAAATACATCTATCCCTGCATACATTTTCTGAGGAATGACGATCAGAGGCAAATCCGAAAAGAGGATATATACAAAAGCAGACAATCCCAGTGAAAAGGCGATGGGTATGCCCAAAAGCAACAACAGCAGAAATACAATAAAAAGGATCAGGATCATTGTGATTTTTTAAGGTTTAAAAATATCTCAAAAGCAGCATACAGCATCACCAAAAACCCCATACAGGTCATGGAAAAATAAATAAAACCCATATTGATTTTCAGAGAGGCCGAATCCTGAAGGGTGACTATTTTGACCAATGGAATGCTGTAGATAAACATGGTTCCCATCAATAGGATGATGGCGGATAAAATGAGGTTGTCCATCAATATCTTAGCCTTGGGAGAAAAACGGTCCAGTAAACTGCTGACATTGACATACGCCCGGTCTTTGATTGCCAGCCCTGCACCAAGACTGACCATATAGATAAAGCAAAATCTCGCCAACTCCTCAGTCCAATGCGGCGACCATGGCAATGCATACCTTGCCACCACCTGTATCATCACCGTCACGATCATCAGGATAAAGCTGATTACGACTGCCCATTCTAAGGTTTTATCTAAGGTTTGTTTCAATTGGGGAGTTTTTAGATTTTAGATTGAAGATTTTAGATTTCGGTAGCTGTTAGATTTAGGGTGAGGTGAAAACTTGATGGGTTTTGAAGGCGGTTGAGATGTTTTTATTCCTCTTTGTTCCATTTATCAACTGCATTTATTCACTTAATATCGTTCGTGCCATACCTACGAAAGGAAATCCTACGGCTTTTAATCTATAATTTTCATTGTCAATTCCATATTTAAGAGAAATCCAAAAGTCCTTTTTTTGGTTATTAGACTTCTTCCGCCACGGCGGACAAGACCTGTCGTACCAATGACATAAATCGGAGCAGCCGTCATGCTGATCCCGATAGCTATCGTGGAGAAGCATCTCATGAGGATCTGGAAATGCAAAATTAACGATAAATTGAACCTCTTGAGATCCCTCGTACCTCGGGATGACGCCTGTCCCTCATAGTTTGGATTAACTGGATGTCATTACCCTTTTCTGTACGTTTTTCAAATTGTTGTAAACTCGAAGTGACAAGGAAATGCCTTCTTTATTCTAGGATATAGTTCCTAATTACTCGTTTCTCGCCTCTCTCTTTTAACCCCACCTGTCTTGGTTCTTGTCTCTATTTTCTCGGCTCTCGGTTCTCGCATCTCATATCTCACGTCTAATTAACCTCCTGCACCCTCCTATACATCTTCTGCTGTCCTTCTGTGAAATGTTCCATTACTGCTTTGCTGGCCAATTCTGTAAATGCTTTTTTGTCCACTTCGATAAATTCCATGCCTTTGTCTTTTAGAAATTGGGCATCTAATGCTTCTTGTTTCAAATATAATCCGTGTTCATATTCCTGCATGATAGCGGCTGATTCCAGAATGATTGTTTGCAAATCAGGAGGCATACTTTCGAATTTTTTGTTTCCCATGACTATATAAGCCCAACCTTTGACATGTTCGGTAAGGTTAACATATTTCTGAACTTCGTACAAACCTGCATTTCGTATCAGGGCTAGGGGATTTTCCTGGCCATGGATGGTTGATTGCTGTAGGGCGGTGAATACTTCAGAAAAAGACATTGGTGTAGGTTTAGCCCCCAAACGGCTCCAAGTGGATACAAAAAGCGATACGTTGGGAACTCGGATAATCAGGTTTTTGAGGTCATCAGGATGTCTGACAGGAACGTTGGAAGTGAGATTCCTTGCGCCACGCTCAAACCAGGCTATGGGCTTCAATCCAGAAATATTGATAATATGTTCTTCAATCTCTTTACCTATTGGGCCTCCTGCGACTTTTCGAAGATGCTCGGAATCCCTAATGGCATAAGGGGTGGCACACATGATAGCCAAAGGCAAGCTCCAATTTTCAAGGGATTCGGCAGTCAACATCAAATCCATACTTCCGCCCAAAATTCCGGTGATCATGTCCATTTCCTTGCCCAACTGCTCATTGGGATAGACTTTTACCAAGATTCTTCCCTCAGACCTTTGGAATACCTCGTCTGCAAATTTGAGTGCCGCCAAATGCCAGATATTCTGTTCGTTGGCCAAATGCCCAAAGCGTAACGTATATTCAGGTTTATTGGTATTGTCTTTTGGCTGACAGGAAAAAATTCCTATTAGGAGTAATGCACACAACACAAAAATTCGGATCATTCTGGGATTTATTTTTGGCCAATCTGCTTGAATCCTGAATTTATCAAAAAAATCGATATGATCACCCGAAACTGTCCAGGTACTTTTGAAGGTATAAGAATCCGTTTGTTTTAATATCTATAAATATCAAATCCGCCTTGGCGGACAAATTACCCACCAATATCTAATAATTACTTAACATTTTATTTTGGGCATTTCGATTTTACAATATTATGTAAATGTTTAGGTTGAATTTAGAAATTTTTGTGTAGTCTGTATCAATAGGAATGTGGCTTTAGCCCATTCATTAATAAATGCAAAATACCAATAGGCTTTAGCCAAAACAGAAAAGGTAGATATAAGTTTGGGGGTTATGTTTGGCTAAAGCCGGGGGATATTAGACCTCTTTTTTCCTCCCGCTAAAGCAGGAGGCAATTGATTGGTGAGCCAAGCATTAATTCTTCTGCATGGATTAGCATGACGACTGCTCCGATTATTTCACTGGTATTTCAAGAATTCAAACCATCAATCCAAATAATAAACCCTTTTCACCCTACTA
The DNA here is from genome assembly GCF_041749095.1 of Aquiflexum sp. Lineage (GTDB taxonomy): Bacteria > Bacteroidota > Bacteroidia > Cytophagales > Cyclobacteriaceae > Aquiflexum. The sequence continues at coordinate 4,421 of NZ_JBGTCA010000162.1, forward strand.
CTAATATTGGTCAGCAACTCATAAGGAATGGTTCCGATCCTGGTGGCAAGTTCCTTTAGGGAAATGTTTGGTCCATAGATGATTACCTCATCCCCTTCTTTGGCGTCCATTCCTGAAATGTCTATCATGGTCATGTCCATACAGACGTTTCCGATCACAGGAGCTTTTTTTCCATTGATGAGGACATATCCTTGCCCATTGCTGAACCTTCTGTCATAGCCATCTGCATAGCCAATGGCAATGGTGGCAATATGACCATCTGCATGCATGACACCTTTTCTTCCATACCCGACAGTATCACCTGCATCCAATGTTTTTATTTGGGAAATGGTTGTTTTCAATGTGCTGACGGATTTGAGTTGGGCGTCATGTTTACCGCTGACTTCTACGCCGTACAAACCTATCCCCAAACGGACCATTTCCATTTGGTATTCGGGGAACTTTATTATTCCGGCTGAATTAAGCGCATGTCTTAAAGGACAATAGCCCAATTTCTCAGTAAGCTTATCGTACATCAACAAAAACATTTCCAACTGTTGCTGGGAATAATCCTGATGGACTTCTTCATCAGCACCGGCCAGATGGGTATAGACACTGGAAATTCTTAGATCGGGATATTCCGAAACCATGTCCAACAATTCGCTCATGTGTTTGAGTTCGAATCCCAGCCTGTGCATGCCGGTATCCAAATCCAGATGGATATTCATACTGCATCCCCGATTTTTGCAGTACCTGCCGATTTGTTGATAAAATGATAGGGAATAAACCACAGGCTCTAAATTGTACTTTTCCAAAAGGAAGAATGATTCCTGCACCGGATTGAGTACCATAATCGGCAGGACAATCCCCTGTTCCCTCAAAGCAACACCTTCATCAGTATAGGCTACAGCCAAATAATCGGCCTTTAATTGTTGTAGGTGATTGGCAATTTCGGCAGCGCCACCACCATAAGCAAAGGCCTTGACCATGACCATGACTTTGGTATTGGGGAGCAATTTGGTTTTATAAAAATTGTAATTGTGGGTCAACGCATTGATGTTGATTTCTAAAGTAGTGCCATGAATCCGCTGTTGCAATAAATTGACCACCGCCTCGAAGCCAAATTTCCTGGCACCTGTGACCATGATCAAATCGTTTTCAAAATCATTGGCTTGTAGGTTACTCAGAAGCGCTTCTGTATCTGAATAAAATGTTGCTTTGTCTCCCAAATCTTTTCCCAACACGTGAATTTCGCCACCGACTCCAATGACTTTGTCTATGCCATGAAAGCGGATCAATTGACCTACTTCCCGGTAAACTTCCTCAATATTTCCGATCTGAAGAAGATCCGAAATGATCAGAATTTTTCTTTTTTTCGGACGTTGGGCAGCCATAAAATCCAAAGCAAGCCTTAATCCTGCCAGGTCATTATTATAGGTATCATCAATGATCAGACTTTCATTTGCCCCGGTCTTCAAGGTCAGTCGCATGTCCACGGCTTTGAGGTGGTCAAGTCCTAGCTGAATGGTACTTGGATCCATTTCCAATACCAAAGCAGCAGCAATGGCATTTCTGACATTTTCCAAAGAAGCCTCATCTGTGAAAGGCACAGAAAAAGTAAAAACACGCAGGTCTGGTTTCATTAAAAGTATCTTGGATCTTTCCAGTTCTTTTTTCACTGAAAAAGTATAATCCGTCCCCGGATAATCTGACCAAGCCAATAATCTTTCATCATCAAAATTAGCCCGGAGGAATTGATGAACCTGAACATGTTCCTTGCGGTAAATTATCAATTGGCAATCTTCAAAAAGCTTGGCTTTTTCCTTTAGTTTTTGTTCAATGCTAGTAAACCCTTCCTCATGGGCTGTGCCGATATTGGTAAAGATCCCCAAGTTTGGCCGAAGCATTTTTTCGAGCCGCTGCATTTCATCAGGTCTTGAAATTCCCGCTTCCAATACTGCTACCTGATGATATGGTGAAATCCCAAATATGGACAAAGGCACTCCCACTTGACTGTTATAGCTTTTTGGACTTTTGGCTACAGCATATTTTTGACCCAAAATCTGACCAAGCCATTCTTTGACAATGGTCTTTCCATTACTGCCTGTGATTCCCACCAAAGGTCCATTAAAAAGATTTCTCTGATATGCTGCTAAGGATTGGAGCGCTTGCAACGGATATTCTACACCAATTAAAACCAATCCTGATTGGTCTTCCGCTCCATTTAAATAGTCCTTTTGAACCAAAAAACAACGCACCCCTTCTTCAGCAACCGTAGGAATGAAATGATGCCCATCAAATTTGGCTCCTTTCAAAGCGAAAAACAAAGTTGTTTCAGGCTGTATAATATTCCTGGAGTCAATGGCTATAAAATGAATCAAGGCTTCCTGATGACCGGTCAAAAATTGTCCGTCAACAATTTCCCGGATTTGAAAAGCTGTAAGGGATTGGATCATTTACCAAATGTAAGTATTTGATATTATTCTTCCTTTCCTTCGTTTCCTTCCTTTTTTACAAAGAATACCTGCTTGATCCATCTTGGAAGGAAGATAGCCCCCAATAACAAATAGGGATAATACGTAAGCATCCTCCAAAGAATACTGGTGACAAAGGTGTAGCCAGTTAGGAATTCAGAAAAGAACTGAGCAAAGAAGAACTCAGCTGTGCCACTGCTGCCGGGAGTTGGGGATATCATCATAACAATCCACATGATGACCTGTCTGGCAAAAATGATAACATGCTCCTTTAAGTCAAGGGATTCATAGGCACCTATGAGCGCATTCAACATCAAATATCTTGAACTCCAGATAAATATCGTAGCTAAAATAATGGGAAGCCAAAATTTCATTGTTTTCCCTTTCAGTTCCTTCGACGCTTCGATAATTTGATTTCCATATTCATTGGCTGAATGTTTCCACTTCCTCAGCCATCTAATTGAGTACAGTTTTAATAATATCGATTTGAAAACCCTGGGTCTATAAAACAAAGCCGCCGCCATTACTATAGAATAAATGGCATACAAGGAATAACTTGCCCAAAATAAAACTTCAAGGCTTCTTCCCAGCCTCATTTCCATGACCCTGCTTGTCGGAAATATATTGCCTTGGGCAAAATATAAAATAATTGGTGCCCCGATCACGAAAAACAGGTTATCCAATATTGCTGTCACCATAACAAAAGCAATGGCTTTCCCCAATTTGATCCCTTCTTTATTCAGGATAAATATCGCCACGGCGGTTCCTCCCACCACAGAAGGAGTTACAGCTGATGCAAATTCCCAAAGAATAATGACATAAATAGCCCTTGTCCAGGTTAAGTGTTTGTCAGTAATTTCCCTAATTCTGTAAACGTAGCCAATATCCCGACCTAGGATAACAAAAATAGCAATCAATATACCCCATACTGAAGCATCAAAAACTCCCCGTAATGTTTTGGCATTGACATTGGGATCCGAGTAAAACATAAAAAACACAATACCCAAGCCTATCAAGACCGGAACCCACACCTTATTGGGATTAAGGGTTTCAAAAATCTTCTTGTTATCTAGCTTCATATCCTACTCGGTCGGCACTGTTTCTTTCTTTTCTACCCAAAAATTATTGAATCCCTCTCCAATCACAATGGTAACCATTGATAACTGAAGAAGTTCCAAAATGGCTAAAAATGTATAAATGACGAAGATTTTGTCAGGTTTATAACTAATAAAATCCGTAAAGGGGACCTTATCCCTAAAACTGATTTTATCTAGCACAAAGTCTTTTTGCTGCTCAATGGTATAAGGATATTGGATAACTGTATGTTTGGTTTCATCTGTCCTTGAGGCATATCTGGAAATCACCTTTTGGTACACCTTCAATAATTTATAGAGATCCAGGTCCTGCATTTCAGCCTCCACATCATCCACTTTGGACAGTTGTTTGAGTTCAGCGATGATATTGCCTCTTTTTTCCTTGGCCATTCTGGTCTCTTCCATTTGGGCCAGATCTGATATGACAGATTTGTATTTCTTATATTCCAATAAATGTCTGACCAATTCTTCCCTTGGGTCTATTTCCTCACCGTTTTCATCCAATTCCGGTCTTGGAATAAGCATCTTGGATTTGATTTTCATCAGCGTGGCGGCAAACAGGATAAAATCACTGGCCACTTCAATCTCCATTTTCTCCAATTGGTGGATATAATCCAGGAAGTCCTGTGTAATTTTGGCGATGGGAATGTCATAGATATCCAGCTCGTCCCTTTCAATAAAGAACAACATCAAATCGAACGGTCCCTCGAAGAGTGGTAATTTGATTTCGAAACTCACTGTTTACTGTTTATTTTATCTTAATTTTGCAAAGTCTTTTGATCCCAAAGATATTTAAATAAAAGCAATTTATACATTTGAGATCCAAAAAGACCTTTTCAAAACTTCATAGAATAGGATTCATCTTTTTCAAAACATTTGTAATTGAGGAATGTTAATTACCTTTAAAACGAAATACATCGCTAATGATAATCAAACCCGGTAAATTACTCTCAAAGATCAACTCACCCGATGATCTTAAAAAGTATTCCAAAGACCAACTGGTTCAGATTTGTGATGAACTGAGACAGTTTATCGTAGACAATGTCTCCGTGTATGGAGGCCATTTTGGTGCAAGCTTAGGCGTAGTAGAACTTACCGTCGCCCTTCATTATGTATTGAATACTCCTGATGATCAATTGGTATGGGATGTAGGACATCAAGCTTATGGGCATAAAATTCTGACAGGAAGAAAAGAACAGTTTCATACCAATAGGATATATGGAGGCTTATCGGGTTTTCCAAAAAGGAGTGAAAGCGAATACGATACCTTTGGTGTAGGTCATTCAAGCACCTCCATTTCCGCGGCTTTGGGAATGGCCATGGCTTCAAAGTTCAAGGGAGACAAATCCAAACAACATGTGGCTGTCATCGGAGACGGTTCAATGACCGGAGGAATGGCCTTTGAAGCCATGAACCATGCAGGAGTATCTGATACCAACATGATTATCATCCTCAATGATAACTGCATGTCCATTGATCCAAATGTCGGTGCTTTAAAAGATTACCTTACGGACATCACCACCTCCCATACCTACAACAGGGTAAAAGATGATGTATGGAACCTATTGGGCAAAATCAGCAAATTTGGATCTTCCGCCCAGGAAATCATTTCCAAAGTAGAGGGAGCGATCAAATCTGCTGTTTTAAAACAGAGCAATCTTTTTGAGTCCCTCAACTTAAGATATTTCGGTCCTGTTGATGGCCATGATGTACACCATTTGGTGGAAGTTTTGGCTGACCTCAGAGATATTCCGGGTCCTAAAATCCTTCACTGTATCACCGTCAAAGGAAAAGGATTTGCTCCCGCAGAATCCGGCAACAAAACTACATGGCACGCACCCGGGCTTTTTGACAAAGTGACCGGAGAAATTTATAAAAAGCCCCCAACAGTTCCGCAGGCACCAAAATACCAGGATGTATTTGGCCATACCTTGGTGGAATTGGCAAAGGGTAATGACAAAATCATGGGAATCACCCCGGCCATGCCTTCAGGGTCTTCACTCAACATCATGATGAAAGAAATGCCCGAAAGGGCGTTTGATGTCGGAATTGCAGAACAACATGCCGTGACTTTTTCGGCAGGTCTGGCAACCCAAGGTCTAATTCCTTTTTGCAATATTTACAGTACATTCATGCAAAGGGCCTATGACCAGGTCATCCACGATGTGGCAATACAAAATCTACAGGTTGTGTTTTGCCTTGACAGGGCAGGATTTGCAGGTGCGGATGGCCCAACACATCACGGGGCTTATGACATGGCATACTTTAGGTGTATTCCCAATATGGTGGTCACTGCTCCGATGGATGAGTCCGAACTCAGAAGCTTGATGTACACCGCAACCAAGTTTCAAGGTCCATTCTCCATCAGATATCCAAGAGGTCAGGGCGTCATGCCTGAATGGAGAACTTTTATGAGAGAAATTCCGATCGGTCAGGGTAGAATCATTAAAGAAGGCGAAGAGGTTGCAATCCTAACTATTGGTCATATCGGAAATTATGCAGTAACTGCTACCAACATATTAGCAGAGGAAGGTTTAAAGCCAGCACATTATGATATGCGTTTTGTAAAACCTTTGGATGAATCCTTGCTGCATGAGGTATTTGCTAAATTCAAAAAGGTAATTACTGTTGAAGATGGATGCCTGATGGGCGGATTTGGTTCAGCAGTATTGGAATGGATGGTGGATAATGGTTATGCTGCACAGGTAAGAAGATTGGGAATACCCGATGCCATCATTGAACATGGAGAGCAGATAGAACTCCACCGTGAATGTGGCTTTGATCCTGAGGGAATTGCGCAGACGGTGAGGGACATGGCAGAGTCGGTTATCGAGAAATAATTTTTCATGCCAACAGTTCTAAATTCAAAGAGATTCAGGTTTTTCTTTTACACAAATGATCATCCGCCTGCCCACTTTCATGTATAAAAGGACAATTCCACTGCAAAATTTGAACTTAATCCTATTAAACTGATTAAATCAAAGGGATTTAACGCAAAGGATTTATCAGAAATTCGTAAATTGATAGAAAAATACAAATCTTCATTAGAAAATTCATGGAATGAATATCACGGTAATTAATAAATCTGCTTTAGCCAAAGACCTCTGGTTTGACGAGGTTAAAATGTACATTCTTTTAGATGATGGGAGAGAGTTGGGCATTCCTTTGGAATGGTTTCCTAGATTAAGACAGGCTACAAAAAAAGAGTTATCGAGTTGGAGACTGATTGGTAACGGAGAGGGAGTTCATTGGAAGTTATTGGATGAAGATATTTTGGTAGGAGCCTTACTTTAAGTCAACCAGTATTCTTGTATCAATAAATGATATCTTTTTCTCAGAAAGGAACCGGCCAACAACTTATCTTAATTCACGGATTCTGTGAATCGAAAGAACTGTGGAAAACTTTTTCAGATCACTTATCCACATCCTATCAGGTATTTTGTCCCGATCTCCCTGGATTTGGCGAAAGTCCTATCAATCAGACACAAATCAGTTTGGAAGAAACCGCAGTTGTGCTTCATGATTGGTTGGAAGAAAATCATATTCATAATCCCATCATCATAGGACATTCGCTTGGAGGCTATGTCACTTTGGCCCTGGCAGAACTGATGGGACATGACCTCAAAGCCATTGGGCTTTTCCACTCAACTGCTTTTGCTGATGATGAGGAGAAAAAGAAAATCAGAAACAAAACAATTGTTTTTGTCAAAAAGCATGGTGTGGATAAGTTTATGGATTCATTTGTTCCCCCTCTTTTCTCGGAGCAACACCGGACTGAACAATCAGATAAAATAGATGAATTGATTGCCTTGGGGAAAAGGAGCTCCAAAAAAGGTGTTCTTGCATTTATTGCGGCCATGCGGGATAGGAAGGATAGGTTTGAGGTGTGGAAAACTTTTCATGGCCCCAAACTAATGATTGCAGGCGAATTGGACCCGGCAGTCAAAATTGAAGCGAGTCGTATGCACAAACCTTTTGCTACCCATTATCATGAACTGAAAGGCGTTGGGCATATGGGGATGTTTGAGGAAACAGAAAAGACTTTGGAGATGGTGAAAGATTTTTTAAAAGTTGTAGATGAGTAGATTTTCAGGTTTTTTTAAGCAATCGCCTTTCCAAAATTTCCCGATAAGGATTTCATGGTTTCTTTAAAAAAAGCTCTCAGCGGATCGAGTTCTAAGTAAATGACTCAAATTTTGATTTTCACCATCGGCTTTGGATGGTTTTTTCCCAAGATCACCCCTGTTTGATTCAAAACCTTTGTGGATAACTCAAAAGGTTGATGTATATCAAAACCGGGAATCGATGCAATTTCAGGAATCCAATGACGGATATATTCCCCTTTTTTATCATAATTATTTGCTTGCCTGAGTATATTGAAATACCTGTTTTCTCTTGGGTCATTACCTACACCTGCCACGTACATCCAATTCCCCCAATTGCTGCATACATCCTAATCAATCAACATACTTTCAAAATAACTTGCTCCCCATCTCCAATCAATTCCCAAGTCATTCACCAGAAAGGAAGCTACAATCTGTCGACCCCTATTGGACATAAATCCAGTTTGATTCAATTCCCTCATATTGGCATCCACAAATGGAATTCCTGTCTTACCATCGGCCCACTTCCAAAATGAAGTTTCATCTCTTTTCCAGTTATCCACAATGTTTTTTATTCCATTGATCTGGAAAACCTTGTTCCCATGTTTCTTACAGATAAACCTGAAATAATCCCGCCATATCAATTCAAAAATCAGCCAATAGGTAGATTGATTCTTTTTCCTTTCCTTTTCATATTTCAGGACTTCCTCGTAGATATACCTTGGAGACAGGCAGCCCAAAAAGGTGAAAACTTGCTGCTATAATCAGCACCCAGTAGACCATTTCTTGTTTCCTTATAATCTTTTAAAAGATCTTTTTCCCAGAAATAAACCTGAAGTCTTTTTTTGCCTTCATCTTCTCCACCTCTGAAATCCAACACTCCCAATTTTGATGTGGTGGGTGTGCTAAATCCCAATGTGGATAAGGCAGGAATGTGCTCTATATGATCCAAATCATTGGGGAAATTGATGCTTTGGGGTGTTTCAAGAGTTTTACGGACTTTTGAAAACTTCTCGCACTCTTTCCTGAATTGGGTAAATACCTCAGGAACAAGATTGGTCGGAAAGGGTAAATCTTCAATATGGAATAATGTACTTTGCCAGTAAGCTTCTGTGGCTATACCCAACTTCCAGGCTGATTTTTCCAATCTCTCCTCTACAAGTTTTTCTTCTTGGGTTACCTCCTCAGAAAAGAAAATGGCTTCTGCTTGAAACTTTGTTGCCAATTCCAAAACTTTTTTTTCAGGGCTCCCTATTTCTACAATAAGGTCGGCTCCGAGGTGCTGAAGTGATTTTTTTAAGTTATCCACAGACTCAATCAGAAATTTGGCCCGGTATGTTCCGGTTTTTTGGAAGCCCAAATCTAATTCCCGGAAACTTCTCGGATCGAAACAATAAACAGGGATTATTTCCCTTCCCTTTGTCAATGCAGAAACTAAGGGTGCATGGTCATGCACCCTCAGATCATTTCTAAACCAAACTATAACTCTATCGTATTTCATTGATTTTTCAACAGTTTGTTGAATAAAACTGTTTAGCGGTTTTTGGTTTTTAAGCGTTCTTACTCTTCGAATAAGAAACAACTCAGAAGAATCGGTTCCGATAGATTTATTTCTGTGAAATTTGACCTGACCAAAGAAGTACAAAGCCCTGGACCTGCTTGGGGTTGGGAGTAAGTAGTTGTCCGAAGACCGTTGTCCGAAGGTTTTACCTTCGGATCCCTGAGTAAAGAGGTTGAACCTCTTTTCACCTGAGTTAAAAACTCAAAACTCAAAAATCAGGCTTCGGATAACGCAAATCTCATATCTAATGCTGTATTTTCCCAAAATCCTGATTAACTTCATGTTATGATGCTGAAACTCCGCTTCGTTTTAATTTTTGGATTGTTCATCAACAATCTTGCCTACTCCGTCCAAACAATTGGGCAAACTGCTCCACTTTTTGATTCAGAAGAAATCCTCGAATTGACCATCTCGGGAGATATCAACAGGCTTGTCAAAGACAGGAAAGGAAAACCTGAATATGATGAAATGACCATTTCCTACTTGGACCAAAATCAAAAGGAAATTTCTATTCCGTTGAAAATAAGGACAAGGGGCAATTTTAGGAGGCAACAAAATATCTGTACCTATCCGCCCTTATTGCTTAACTTCAGTAAAAAAAATGTTGAAAACACATTTTTTGAAGGTCAGGATAAGCTGAAATTAGTCATGCCCTGCAAAGGTGACAAATATGTGGTCAGGGAATATTATGCTTATAAAATCAGTAATATTCTAAGCCCGAAAAGCTTTAAAGTCAGACTTGTTAAACTTAACCTGGATGACAGCAGCAATAAAATAAAGGTTAAGGAACCCTTTTTCGCATTCCTCATTGAAGATGAGGAACAAATGGCTGAAAGAAATGGGATGGTGGCCGCTGGTCAGGATCTGATACGGCCCAAACAAATCGAAGTACAGGAATTCATCAGAATGGCTCTTTTTCAATATTTTATTGCCAATACTGACTGGTCAATTCAGTTCAGACAGAATATCAAAATCATTCAAAATCCAAAAACAAATGAATTGATTGCCGTACCCTATGATTTTGATTTTGCCGGTATTGTATTGACTACCTATGCCAAGCCTGCCGAAGAATTGGAAATGTCCTCTGTAAGGGAAAGAAGGTATAGGGGCTACTGTATCAACAATATGGAACACTTTCAAAAGGCCTTTGCCCTTTTCATTGAATTAAAGGATGATATATATCAATTATATCAATCAAGCCCATATTTGGAAAGCAGCTATATCAAATCGACACTGAATTATTTGGATGAGTTTTATAAGGTTATCAATAATCCAAAATTGGCAGAATGGGAACTCCAATACCCCTGTCTCGCCGGCGGTACAGGGGATGTTGTGATCAAAGGATTGAAAAATGAGTAAGGTATCCACATTAATGAATACGAATATGAAAAATATATCCACATTTTTGTTTGTTTTTATTTCCCTAACAACAAACGCACAGGAAAAGTCTTTGGCAGAAAAACTAGGCTATTCAATAACCGACAAATTATTGATTATCCATGCGGATGACATAGGGGCAGCCCACTCAGAAAATGTTGCCACAATCGCTTCCATGACCAAAGGTGTGGTCAATTCGACAAGTATTATGATGCCTTGTGCTTGGTCTACCGAAGTTGGTGAGTTAATACAAGATCTTCCCGACCTTGATATCGGTGTTCACATCACCCTGACAAATGAATGGGAAAACTACAAATGGAGAACTATTTCCTCCGAAGTTCCGGGACTGCTAGGACCTGATGGCTATATGTATCCTGATTGTGCGTCTGTTGCAATAAATGGTAGTCCTGAAGAAGTCGAAAAAGAGATGAGAGCACAAATTGAGGCTGCTTTGCGGATTGGCATCAAACCCACCCATCTTGATTCGCATATGGGTTGCGTATATTTTGGAAGACCTGAATATTTAGCCTCATTTATCAATTTGGCAAAGGAATATGGAATACCCCCGATGCTGAACAAAGAAATTATTGATGGAGTGGTAAGAACCAATCCTACATTGTTTGAAGGTATCGATGTGGATAACTTGCCTTTGGTTGACCAAGTAGGCATGTTATACCCAAACGACTATGATCAAATAGGAAGCGATGGTTTTTACACTAATTGGTTGAACAATTTATCTGCAGGTGTGAATGTTTTATTGATTCATGTCGCCTATGACGATGCAGAAATGCAAGCCGTAACCATTCGCCATCCACATTTTAATGCCCTTTGGAGACAGGCGGATTTTGATTTTTTTACAAGTGAGAAAGCCAGAAAATTGATCAATGATAACGATATCAAACTCGTTACATGGAAACAGATAGGATCTTTAATTCATTGATTCTATCATTATTTGATTTTTTTCTATAAATTTCAGCTTCCTCAGAGAAGCGGTCTCCTCATATTTTCACATAATACCCGACTGTGGATAAATAATTGCCCAAATCATACTATCTCGCTAAACACCCAAAAAATGAAAACTTTACGCCAAGTAATGGTTTTCTCCGCAATTTTTTGTTTTCCCGGAATATTCAGTTCCTGTGAGGACAAATGCGAAGACACCATGTTCCAGATCAAGGAACTTTCCATTTCTCCCCGTACAAGAACAGAAGGTTCAACTTCTCTTACCCCATGGAGGACCATCGATGAACTTCCTTACAATAGGCTGACGTTCATCATCCAAATGCCAAAACCGGTTTTGGTTTTCTTTACACTCAATTCCGAATGTCCGGTTGTTTGGAAAAATGAAAACCGGGTAATTGACCTCAAATTGGTTAGTGACATGGATTATAGCCAAGAATATCCTGCAGGTTCGGATTTATTGGATATTGCTTCCTTTACTGTTGACCAAAACAGCTATATTCCCAAAAGCCAATTTCTCGGAAATTATGTCAATCAATCAGAGGTAACCACTGCGTACTTAATATTCAAAGAGGCTCCCTCAGAAAGCCTTGTTCATAAACTCACCTTGGAAGCCCAAACAGCAGATGGCAAATCAATAGAGTCTGCTACTGTCAGTATTTTGTTGAAACCTGTGGAATGATTAAACAATATTTACCTGAAATATAAAATGTGGATAACTCTCATAACTTGTCTTCGTTGGAAAATTAATTGGAAAAATCAGTCCTCAATCACTATCTTCGAAACCAATTAGTATCAATATGTACAGATTTGCAGCCAACTATTTAAAAGTTATTATCCTCTTTGCTACGGGTTTAATGGGCCTATCCGCCTGTTCCAAAAATTGTGAAAACATCTTGTTTGAAATCAATTCAATTGGGCTGACTCCAAGGAATTTTGATTTCAGCACCGGACAGGATTCTCCTTGGAGCAATGAGTCCGAGCTGTCTTCCACAAGTCTGGCCTTGAGGTTCGAAATGCCGAAGACCATATTAAATCCAGGAAATTTGGACTCTGATTGCCCACCGAGATACCGAAACAACAACAAAGCGAAAAGTATTAAAATGTTCAGCAATCAACCATTTAATGATATCCCTGCAGGAGAAGATTTGTTGAATGTTTGTGTTTTTACAATAGATGGGTTTAATGTTATAGAAAAAGCAGATTTTTTAAGATCCATTATTAATGAATCCAATTTTACAAGATATTTCATCCTTTTCAATTTCATGACGGAAGTAGAAGCCACGCATTTTTTGCAAGTTGTTGTGGAATTTGAGGATGGGACAACTAAGGAGACTGAATTTGTTGAGGTGCTATTAAAGCCTTAGCGCAAAAGATGGTCGGAAATTTTCTTCGACCATAGAAAATATCATTCTTAGGGTAAATTAAAAAAGGGCTTTATATTTAACACCAATGAACCTAAAAAGAAAAAGCCCATGAAAATCTTTTTTCCTATAATTTTATTTTTATTGGTCATTTCTTCCTGCCAAAAGGAGGAGGAGGTCAAACCAATCTCAGATATTATGAATGATGTCGAAGGGTTGACCGGAAAAGCAGAATACCTGTCCTCACCCTATGTTACCGCGGGAGACCGTGTTTACATGGTCGGGCATCAGGATGGTACATTCCCTGACCTTGGCTGGCACGTGGAAGGAGAAATGGGGGGAATTTGGAACCATCCCATCAAACTCATGGATGGATTTACAGCCGCTATTTTTGAAGATGGCGACTCCTATTGTCTGGACGCTGCACATCAATTTATCAACTATCCATTTGCAAACAAACACATGTTTCAAACACATATTCAGGGATTGGAAATTGACAGGTTTCAGTTTGTTCCTGATGGGAAACAGGGTGTGGTCATTGAATTCAATTTTAGGAATTTGGCGGAATCCAATGTTTCATTTGGATTTGAATTTGCCGGATATACAGACCTTATGCCGGTATGGCTTGGGGAAAAGACAAATATGGTGGATCATGTGGATAACTTAACCTATGACCAAGCCAGGCATGCCTGGAGGGGAAAGGATGCTGGCAATGAATGGTATGTCCTGTTTGGGGCAGGTAGAGAAGCCAAAAGAAGCATGGGACCGTCAGACTACTGCGAATACGCACCCATAGGCAACGGTCAGGCCGCACGCCTGGAATATAAAATCAATTTGCGCCCAAACGAAACTAAAAGCCTTCGTTTTGTTGTATCAGGCTCTTACGAGTCACAAATTGATGCGGAAAAAACTTACGACATTTTGCACAGTCATTCGGACACCTATCTGAAGGATAAGCTTGGGAAATATGAGAAAATTGCCTCCAGATCCAAAGTCACTATTCCTGATAAAGAACTGGAAAAAGCTTTTGAATGGGTCAAATACAACACAGAATGGCTTGTCAGGGATGTCCCGGAAATCGGAAGAGGACTTGGTGCAGGAATGCCGGATTACCCATGGTGGTTTGGGGTGGACAACGAGTACACTCTAAAGGGAGTCATTGCGACGGGGAGAAAAGACTTGGTTTATCAGACCATTGAACTTATCCACAAGCTTTCAGAATCCAACGGAAACGGGAGAATTGTGCATGAAGTAAGTACCAACGGCGTGGTTTTCAACCCTGGCAATACCAATGAAACCCCACAATTTGCGTCTTTGATATGGTGGGTCTTTGAATGGACAGGCGATAAGGAATTTTTATCCACATATTTTCCGACCATTCAAAAAGGTTTGGAATGGTTGATGGTAGAAAACGATGAAGAGGAAAATTTATTCCCCGATGGCTATGGGATGATGGAGATTCATGGTCTTGAATCCAAAATGATTGATGTCGCTACTTATACTCAGGTAGCGTATGCAGATGCTGCCAAGATAGCACTTGAACTTGGTGATGAAATAAGTGCACAAAGTTATCAACAGAAAGCTGACAAACTCAAAGAAAAGATCAATGAAGAGTTCTGGGTTGAGGAATTCAATTCGTATGCAGACTTTATCGGTACGAAGAGAGAAGCGCTCCAACTCATCAATGCAGCCATTGTCAGGGCAGATACTTTGAAAAAACCTTGGGCCGTAGAAGAACTCAGAGCAACCCGTAAAAAGTTATCCACATACCCTGCAAATAAGAGACAGGGCTTTGTCATTTTCCATAATTGGGTGGTCAATACCCCAATGGAAATGGGAATTGCTGTTGAGGATAAAGCCATCATAGCTTTGGATAAAGGTCGGGAATTTGTGAATCCATTCGGTGTCTTCGTCACAGGGATAGATCGGGATGAGTCCTCTGACATGGAGGATGGTTCATTTACAGGCAGCAAAGTATTTTCTTATACTGGTGCTGTGATGACATTACCTACCGGCGTTCAGGCTATTTCTGAAAACAATTATGGCAGACCGGACCAAGCATTGGAATACTTGCAGATGATGACCCGTTCTTTTGGATTTGCTTTACCGGGATCTATTTATGAGGTATCTCCGGATTATGGTATGATGGCACAGGCTTGGAATCTTTACAGCTATGGGGTTCCCATAGTCACGCAGTTTTTTGGAATCAAACCAATCGCTTCCAAAAAGGTTATCCACATTACTCCCCAAATGCCTTCTAAATGGAATGAAGCCAAAATAGAAAATGTGCTTATCGGTGACAACGAAATTTCTTTTACCTGGAAAATGCTTGAGGACAGAAGTATCGAAACCGAGATCACACAAAAAAACAGTGACTGGCAAATAATCTTCAACTGGCCTGTGGATAAGTATTCCAAAATCATGGTCAATGACACCGAGGCTGAACCTGAGGTTTCCCAAAAGCACAACAGCATCAAACTGACAGGCAAGAAAAATAAAGTAACGCTGAAATAAAATCTATTCTCTTTGATCTTTTTTGGCTATTTATCTCGTTTGGACAATTCTCAGATAAAGATCCTATTAGACCTTTGCCGAAATTTATCTAAAGGAATTGAACCTAAATTCAAGTAATTGACGAAATCGATATATTTTTGCAGGAGAAAGTATTCAAAAATATGAGAAACTTCATTTCAAAATTCAAAAGAACCAGAATTTCCTTTTGGGACAGGATTTTGGAAATTATGAGTATTGGAGCACTGATCGTTCTTTGGGTAATGACCTATAAGTTCCAACATATTGGTGCTGAGTTGGTACCTCAGGATTTTAATTTTTTCGAAACCCCAAATGAATATTGGGCAAGTCAAATGACTTATGCTGTACCGATTATTGCCACTATATTATATTTCGGTGTGACTATTTACAACCTGAGGCCACAATATGGCCAATATCCTATCAAGGCTTCTTCTGAGAAGGCCGCTGACCTTAGTAAAATTAACAAGAGGCTTTGGAGATGGCTGAAATTCAACCTTCTTGTGGTTTTTATTATCATTGAATATTTCTCATTCCACACGGGTTCTAATGCCGGCACGGGGATTACGCCTTTGATGATTTACGTTTTTCCGATATTACTTTTTGGACCGGTCGTTTTTTTCTTTATTGAATTCTCCAAAAGTCAATTAGAATAGCCGGTTTTCAGTGTTCAGTATTCAGTAGGCAGTATGCAGTCGCAGTAGGCAGTCTGCAGTAGGCAGTAGTAAGCTTAGTAATAAGCAGTACTAAGTAGTAAGTACCAAGTCCAAGGAGCTGAAAAAGGCCCCGTCATTCTGAACGAACTTTAAACAGTTCGTATTTTATCACAAAACTTTATGCGAAGTGAAAGCCTGCCCCGTAGAATTTCGGGGAATCTCTCAGAATAGAGAAATTTAGTATGAAGTAAAAACCAAAACGTTACAAAACCTTCCGATTAGACATTAATATCCAAAAGTTTCATCAACTTTTCCAGATAAGTAACATCGTCCTGATCAAAATCATCTAAAAGGTCGCTGTCCACATCCAGGACTATCCAGACCTTTCCTTCTTTGAATCCCGGTACCACGATTTCTGATTTGGAAGCTGAACTGCAGGCAATGTGGCCCGGGAAAGCATCTACATCCGGAACCAATTGTGTTTTAGCTTCTTTCCAAGCTGTACCGCATACTCCTTTCCCAAAAGCAATCCGGGTGCAGGCCAAAGGTCCCTGAAAGGGTCCAAGAACCAATTGTTCTCCTTTGACCAGGTAAAAACCGACCCAAAAAAAACCAAAAGCTTCTTTCAGTACTGCGGCCACATTGGCCAGGTTTGCATAGACATCTGTCTCTGAAGAAATCAAGGCTTCTATTTGGGGAAGGATTGCCTGATATTTTTCAGCTTTAGAAGCTTGGGATGGTATGTTAACAGTTTCAGCCATTTTATTTGGTATCAATTAATTTTGAACCGTGGATAATTCTCAATATTTCCACTTTTTGATTTTTATGATAATAAATTATGCGGTATTTGCTTTGAAAAATTTCTCTGATCATAGGTGAACCAAACTCTGGAACTATTCTACCCATTTCAGGAAATGTTGCAATTAAATCAAACTTGTTGAAAAATTTAATGATTAAACTACGGGCAATTTTGGGTGAGTATTTTGATATGTTATTATCAATCTCTGTTAAATCTTCCCAAGCCGATTCGGTAATTTCTATTTTTGAGTTTCCCATTTATTAAAAAATCTTTCTTTGGCTTCACTCATTGTCATGGTTTTTCCATCCAAAGAATCTTTTATCCCTATTTCCACTTTTTGTATGAAAAGCAATCTTTCCACCAAATCCTCAATATCAAACTCATTTGGCATCTTTTCCAAGATTTCCTTAACCTGTTCTTTTTTCATTATCTAGAAATTATATATCCAAATTTAAACTATTTCCCGAAATAGTAAGCTTGTCTTTCATAATGTCAAGCTCTTCCGTTTGAATTCCATTTAGATGGGGAGCCGAAATTCCCTGCCTACCGGCAGGCAGGCCACTTCCAAATTGAACCTGTCCTGTAAAAACCCTCGCTTCATCCCAAAGGTTCTCCTTGATAAATGTATTGAGCAATTGGGCGCCACCTTCTACAATCAGACTTTGGATTTTTCTTTGGTATAAATCCTCTAGGATCTCGCCGATATTAAATCCTGTGGAAAGTTTGACATGCTCCAGATTTTCTGATTTTTCTGCCCTGATCTGATTATAACATAAAGTGGATTGGCTTTGGTCAAAAAGATGAAGATCTGGATCAAGTGTAAGGTTCCTGTCAACTACTATCCGAAGTGGGTTTTTGCCGGTCCACTCACGGACATTCAATCGGGGGTTATCATATTTTGCAGTTGAGGTACCCACCATAATGGCATCTTCTTCCGATCTCCACCTATGTACCAATTGGCGGCTGTATGGATTGCTGATCCATTTGGAATCATAATTTTCCCTGGCTATAAAGCCATCTTTGGTCTGTGCCCATTTTAGAATAATGTAAGGTCTTTTCCTTTCCATAAAAGTAAAAAACCTCCTATTTTGCTCCCTTACATTTTTATTCAATACGCCTGTGACTACCTCAATTCCGGCATCCTTTAAGATCTGAATGCCTTTGCCACCTACAAGTGGGTTGGTATCTACAGTTCCGATGACCACCTTTTTTACCTTTTTCTCCACCAGAAGATTGGCACAGGGAGGTGTTTTCCCCCAATGGGCGCAAGGTTCCAAAGTCACATATACAATGGATGAAGGCAGTAAATCAGGATTTTTGACCGAGGCTACAGCATTCGGTTCGGCGTGGTACCTACCGTATTCTTCATGATATCCTTCACCTATGATTTCATCACCATGGACAATCACACAACCAACCATTGGATTAGGGCTGACAAAACCTAAACCCAATGAAGCGAGTTCCAAAGCCCTGAGCATGTATTTTTCGTCTTGGGTCATGTCAGGGATTTGGTCGGAGGTTAATTTCTTCGAGTTGCTTCCTCCTTCGGGGTTCGACGATGACATTATTCACAGTATCAGGCAAAAAA
>NZ_JBGTCA010000163.1:0-1678 GCF_041749095.1 Aquiflexum sp.
ATCAAAGGCATCCTCTTCCTGACGGTAGTAACCAATTGCCGTGGTTTGGCCCATTGATACTTTACCACTGTCAGGAGTCAGCATCCCTGTTATCATATTCAAAAAAGTAGTTTTGCCAGCACCATTGGGCCCAACAATTCCGATCTTATCCCCTTTTTTGAAAGTGTAACTGAAATCCTTGATAAGCTTTTTGTCATCAAAGGATTTATTCAGTTTTTCGATTTCGATGATTTTATTCCCTAATCGCTGTGAAGTTACTTTTAGTTCAATCTCTCTTTCTTCCCTTTTATTAAAAGCCTTTTCTTTGGTTTCCTCAAATGCATCGACCCGATATTTGGCTTTAGTGCTTCTGGCTTTGGGTTGACGGCGTATCCAGTCCAATTCCTTTTTGTACAGACTTTTGGCCTTCTCCAATTCAGTTGCCTCATTTTCCCTACGTTCTTCCTTTTTCTCCAAAAAGTACCCATAATTTCCCATATATCTGTGAATGCTGCCATTGTCCAGTTCCAAGATCTGATTGGTCACTTTCTCCAAGAAATACCTATCGTGCGTCACCATGAAAAGCGCCAAATTGGCTTTGGAAAGGTAATCTTCCAACCATTCGATGGTTTCCAGATCCAGGTGGTTGGTAGGTTCATCCAACAGCAAAAGATCAGGCTTTTCCAAAATGGCTTTGGCCAGAGCAACCCTTTTACGTTGTCCACCGCTGAGATTACCTACAGACATTTCGGTATCATGCAGACCCAATTTGCCCAAGACCTCATTGATCTGATATTCAAAATCCCAAGCCTGCAGTGTATCCATTTTTTCAAAAATCTTCTGCATCTCATCGCCATTGTCCTTCCCATTTTCGGAATCCAACATGGCTTTGTGATAATGTTCAATCACCTGAAGTGTCTCATTGGTACTTCCATCAAAGATGGTCTGGAACACACTTAGGTCTCCGGAAAAAACAGGATTCTGATGAACATAAGCAACTTTGACCTGTTGATTGACGGCAACATTGCCGGAATCCGGTACTTCCAGGCCCATGATGATTTTCATCAATGTGGACTTTCCGGCACCGTTGATACCGACGAGGGCTATCTTCTGCCCCTGATGTATTCCGAAAGAAATGTTCTGAAAAAGTTTGCGCTCACCGAAAGACTTGGTGAGATTTTCTACTGATAAGTAATTCATGCCGCAAAGATAAGGGAAGGGGAATTGAAAGATTGGAAGGTTTGGAAAAAAGAATTGAAAGATTGAAAAATTTTAAAATTGGAAGATTGGTAATTAGGGAATTAAAGTATTGACATTCTAAGGTGGGTAAATATACTTCTTATCCCTTTCCTTTGTCATGCGGATCCCGATATTATCATCGGGAGAGGCATCTGGATGGCGGTTTGAAGCATCAAAGGTAGGTGGATTCGAATATTATAAAATTGTTAAATTATGTATATTCAAACTTTTTCCGCCACCATACTTTGTTATGTTATTAAATTCTATCACAAAATTTTATATTCCTCAATTTTGACATTAGTTTCTGACCAACTTAAATATTCCATAACGAATAAAATCCTCCTCTTCCTCAGAATTCAGTAGTTTGATGAGTATCGAATTGCCGGGAAGACTGATTTTTATCTCTCCATAGGGAATCTGCAAATCCTCGCTTAGCTGTTTTTCCTGATCAAAAATGATC